>DDLZ01000059.1:0-5411 GCA_002340405.1 Bacteroidales bacterium UBA2559 | reverse complement strand
AGGTCAATGGGCATCTTATAACGTAACACACCCGAAATAAGTTTTGCATAGTTCCAGTACTCCTTGTCGAACTTCTCGGAGAGTCCCTCGATGGTGACCTTATATCCGCGTTTGTTGGTGAACTGGAAATCATAACGTTTGACGCCGTTTTCATCTATATTTTTAATTATCCAACCCTTCTCCACAGTCTTGGGCAAAACAATACCCTCTTCGTCATCCTGTAATCCGGTGAATATCTCATACGGACGGCCATCCAGCAACCCCACAAAAGCCACCCATTTCTCCTTGTTGTTCTGGAAGCGTACCACATCGGCTTGTAGAACTTTTGGACGGGTCTCAACAACTCCGCGAGAATGGCAGTCAATTTCCTTCTTCTCCTTCTTGTCGGCCTTGGAACTGTCGTCACTCTTCTCCTTCTTGTCAGCCTTGGCATCATCGTCACTGTTGACATCTACCAGCACTCCGTCACGCGAGCCGTCGCGATAGACGGTACAACCCTTACACCCACTCTTCCAGGCTTCAATGTACAATTTGTTAACCAGATCCTCCGATACGTCCGACGGCAAGTTGATGGTGACACTTATTGAGTGGTCAACCCATTTTTGCATACGTCCCTGCATCTTAACCTTATTAAGCCAGTTGACATCCTGAGCGGTAGCTTTATAATATGGGGAACGGGCTACGAGTTCATCGATCTCTTCGGGAGTGAAGCGTTTGGCAGGATTGATACCGTTCACAATCATCCAGTCCACAAACTTGTGGTGGAAAACTATGAACTCCTCGAAAGCATCTCCGTTTTCGTCAACAAATGTGATGTTGGCGTTCTCGTCATCGCGGTTTACCTTACGACGGCGTTTGTAAACCGGCATAAAGACCGGCTCAAGACCCGATGTGGTCTGGGTCATCAAACTGACCGTGCCTGTGGGAGCGATTGTCAGACAGGCGATGTTACGGCGACCATGTTTTTTCATCTCCTCATAGAGCTGAGGATCAGCCTCTTTGAGACGCAGAATGAAAGGATTGTCCTTTTCACGTTTCCAATCGAATATCTCAAACGCTCCGCGCTCTTTGGCCATATTGACCGATGAGCGGTAAGCCTCGATGGCAAGCGTGCGCTGAACCTTCTCGGCGAAATCGGTTGCCTCATCGGTTCCATAACGCAGACCCATTGCCGCCAACATATCACCCTCGGCGGTAATGCCTACACCTGTACGGCGGCCCAAAGTACTCATGTGCATTATCTCTTCCCACAAACGCCTCTCGGTAAACTTTATCTCTTCGTCTTCAGGGTCGCTCTCAATCTTGGCCAGTATCAAGTTAATCTTCTCAATTTCAAGATCAATGATGTCATCCATTACACGTTGTGCAGCGGCTACATGTTTTTTGAATAGGTCAAAATCGAAATATGCATCCTTGGTGAACGGATTGACAACGTATGAGTATAGGTTGATGGCAAGCAACCGGCAACTGTCGTATGGACAAAGAGGTATTTCACCGCAAGGGTTAGTGCTGACCGTACGGAAACCCAAATCGGCATAACAATCCGGAATGGACTCCCTTATTATGGTATCCCAGAACAGAACTCCCGGTTCGGCCGATTTCCATGCGTTGTGGACAATCTTCTTCCATAACCGAGAGGCATCTATCTCGTGTGAATACAAAGGCTCGTCTGCATCGATGGGATATTTTTGCACATATTTTTCACCGTTCATGACAGCTCTCATGAAATCGTCGTCAATCTTAACCGAAACATTGGCTCCCGTAACCTTACCGCTCTCCATCTTGGCGTCGATGAATGATTCCGAATCGGGATGCTTAATCGAAACACTGAGCATCAGCGCACCACGACGGCCATCCTGTGCCACCTCACGGGTTGAGTTTGAAAAACGTTCCATAAACGGGACCAGGCCGGTCGATGTCAGGGCCGAATTCATTACCGGCGAGCCTTTGGGACGGATATGTGAAAGGTCATGACCCACCCCTCCGCGGCGCTTCATAAGCTGCACCTGCTCCTCGTCGGTTTTCATTATGGCACCGTATGAATCGGCTGATCCATCGTTGCCTATCACAAAGCAGTTGGAAAGCGATGCAATCTGATAGTCATTTCCAATACCGGTCATAGGACTTCCCTGTGGTACGATGTACTTAAATCCCTTAAGCAACTCAAACAACTCCTTTGCAGTCATGGGATTGGCATATTTTTTCTCGACACGAGCAACCTCATTGGCAATTCTCCAATGCATGTCATCGGGAGTCTTCTCAAAGATATTGCCGAATGAATCCTTAACGGCATATTTGTTTACCCAAACCTTAGCGGCAAGCTCGTCACCTCCGAAGTAGTCCACTGAGGCATTAAAAGCCTCATCAAACGTGTAAGTCTGTTTATCGTAAGCCATTATTATGATATAATTAAAAAAACGGAAAAAAATAACGTTCGGTCTTGTTGACCGAAAGCAATGACAAATTTAAACAATGTATCCAATATAAAACAATAATTGACAAAAAATATTTATCAACTTATTGAAAGTTTTCCGTTTTAAATGATTAACACATTGATTATTAATTATTTATATTTTTATAAAATGAGAAAAGTTTCCCGTTTTGGGAAACTCTGTAAAATAGCGGCTTATACAAAAGGGTTAAAAACCTCTGCTATCTGCCTGACTCTTTCCGGCCGGTTGTGCAAATCGGGAATGGTACAATTCGGATCATTTTCAAATGAAACTATTTCAACAGCTCTTCTATGGCATTAATTTCGTCCTCCGAAAAGGCGATGTTATCCTGTGCCCTTATGTTGCTTTTCAACTGTTCGATTGAACTTACTCCAACCAGAACCGAAGTGATCTTTTCATCCCTTAGAAGCCATGACAGTGCCATTGCCGATAAAGACTGCCCGCGTTGCAAGGCTAACGCCTCAAGCCCTTTAAGACGCGTCATTAATTCGGGCGTGAGTAGATCCCTCTTAAGGAACCGGTTGCGGGTCATTCTGGAACCGGATGGTATGCCATTCAGATAACGGTCTGTCAGGAGTCCCTGGGCCAGCGGCGAAAAGGCGGTAAACCCTACTCCGGAGTCAACGCAAACCTTCAGTATGCCCGATGTCTCAACATTGCGATCCAACATATTGTACCGACCCTGATATATTAAACAAGGTGTATCGTGGCTCTTCAGGTAACTGAAGACATATTCCAGGGTATCAACAGGATAGTTGGATATTCCCACATAAAGGGCCTTGCCGCTGCGTACCGTATCGACCAAAGCCTGCAGAGTCTCATCCAGCGGAGTGAGAGGGTCATATCGGTGCGAATAGAAGAGGTCAACATATTCAAGCCGCATCCTTTTAAGGCTCTGATCAAGGCTGCTAATGAGATATTTCCTTGAACCCCAGTTGCCGTAAGGACCGGGCCACATGTCATATCCCGCCTTGGTGGTTATGAAAAGTTCGTCACGGTAAGGGCGAAACGAGTTGTCCATGATACGCCCAAAATTCTCTTCGGCAGTACCATAGAGCGGTCCATAATTATTTGCAAGGTCAAAACAGGTTATGCCGTTATCAAAAGCATATCGGGCAATAGCAAGAGCATTATCGAAATCATCCACACTGCCGAAGTTATGCCAGAGTCCCAGTGAAACGGCAGGCAACAAGATTCCGCTTTGGCCACATCGGATATATGCCATACCGCTTTCATAACGATCTTCAGCAGCCTTATAGATTGAATAATCCATAATAAAAATTTATTGGCTTAAATTATCACTACAAAACTACAAATAATTTATGTCCAAAATATGGTCAACTATTTGGTTTATTATTTAAATAATGTATCTTTACAGAAATAAATTCTTTTTTTCTGAAAAAAGTGTACAATTTGCACAACCATTATTAACAATATTTATATATTTGTACGGAATTGAATGTTTAATAAAAGGAAACCTTTCTCCGGATATTAGTTCCGGTATAAGTTTCTTGAATAAAACTATTTGAAATGAAAAGACTTACAAAGAAAGAGAACTTCATTATGCAAATGTTCTGGGAGAATGGTCCCATGACTGTCAATGAGTTGCTTGAACTTTACCCGGAACCCAAGCCTCATTTCAACACCGTTTCCACACAGGTACGAAACCTTGAAGCAAACGGATTCTTTAAACACCGGAGGGAGGGCATGACCTATCGTTACTTCCCAATAATCACCCCTCAGGAGTATAGTAATGCAGCAATTGGTAGAATCGTATCCAAATGCTTCAAGAACTCATACATTGAAGCCGTTTCAGCACTTGTCAAAGATGATATCATCACAATCGAAGAGCTGAAAGGGCTTATAAAAGAGATTGAGGCAGAACGAAAATGATTCTTGTGTGTACAATTAAAAAACGGGCCGGATTGTTTCAGCCCGTTTTTTTGTTGACGGTTTAGACTTTGATACTGCCCGATGGAATCGCTTTTGAATCAAAGACATGTTAAACCAAAACCGGTCGAAACCGGTCTATATCCCGCCTTAATCAACAATTATGGGCTTATATTTGGGTACCAATGATTTCATGACCAGCCAACCGACAAGATAGGCAACCGCACAGATGCAGAAGACTATCATGTAACCGGCCTCCTTACCCTGGAATCCCATGAAGTTGAAAGCTGTTCCCAACTGTTCGCTCTTGGTGAAAAGCATACCTGCACCTTTGTTGATCATGAATGAAGCCAGACCTCCCATTGTGGTGCCTACACCCGTAATGGTTCCGATGGTTGACTTGGGGAACATATCGCCTATGGTGGAATAAAGGTTGGCCGACCAGGCCTGATGTCCGGCGCCGGCAAGACCGATGATGATTGCCGGGAACCATGCGCTGTATTGGCCTAAAGGTTGCGCAAAGAGAGCCAGTAAGGGGAAAAAGGCAAAAATAAGCATGGCCTTCATACGACCCGGATAGGGTTCCATACCTCTCTTTTCAACAAAATACTTAGGCAGATAACCGCCGCCTATACTAAGCACCGTCACTATAAGATATAGTGTAAATATGAGCATAATAGCCTCTTTTGAGTCCGAACGGTAGCCGTATTGGTCTGAAAAATATGCAGGCGCCCAGAAGAGGAAGAACCACCATACGCCATCGGTGAAGAATTTACCGGAGATGAAAGCCCAGGTCTGACGGAAAGTGAAACATTTGAAAAACGGAATTGTCTTCTCCTCTTTACGTTCGACCTTTTCATCGGCTTTGAGAGCGGCCAATTCGACTGCATCATCCTGATTTATATATTCAAGTTCGCTTTGGTTGACAAACTTTGATTTTTCGGGTTTTTCATACAGTCCCATCCAGAAGAACATCCAGACAAAGCCCAGAGCACCTATTATTATAAACGCCGACTCCCAGCCCCATTTGGCTGCGATAAGCGGAATGGTGGCAGGAGCAATCAGGGC
>DDLZ01000094.1:9615-13272 GCA_002340405.1 Bacteroidales bacterium UBA2559 | reverse complement strand
CTGGTGGAACGAAGCCCTGCATGGAGTGGGGCGTGCCGGCCTTGCCACTGTATTTCCTCAGGCCATAGGCATGGCGGCATCGTTTAACGATGTACTGCTCTATGATGTTTTCACGGCCGTTTCCGATGAGGCCCGTGCCAAATCGGCCAGATTTCGCAAAGAGGGTCCACTGAGGCGGTATCAAGGACTTACCTTTTGGACTCCTAACATTAATATTTTCCGTGACCCCCGATGGGGGCGCGGGCAGGAGACTTACGGTGAAGACCCGTTCCTGACTTCACGCATGGGCGTAGCCGTTGTGAAGGGACTTCAAGGACCTGCCGATTCAAAATATGACAAACTCCATGCCTGCGGCAAACACTATGCGGTACACAGCGGTCCGGAATGGAACCGTCATGTATTCAATGCCGAAAATATCTCTGCCCGCGACCTGCGTGAAACCTATCTGCCGGCTTTCAAGGCTCTGGTTCAGGAGGCCGACGTGAAAGAGATAATGTGTGCTTACAACCGCTACGAAGGTGAGCCCTGTTGCAGCAGCGACCGTCTGTTACAGCAGATCCTGCGCGACGAATGGGGTTACCAGGGAATAATTCTTTCCGACTGCTGGGCTATAAACGACTTCTTCACGGAAGGACATCACAATACCGAGCCCGATGCTGCTCATGCTGCATCGAAAGCTGTGCTGACCGGTACTGACCTGGAGTGTGGAAGTTCATACAGAGCGCTCGTACAGGCAGTTAATGAAGGTCTTATCAAGGAGTCCGATATTGATGTGTCGGTTACACGTCTTATGAAAGCCCGTTTTGAGCTTGGCGAGATGGACGAGAATGTTGAATGGGACAATATCCCTTACAGCGTGGTTGACAGCCGTGAGCACCGTGAACTGGCCCTTAAGATGGCTCAGGAAAGCATGGTGCTGTTGCAGAATAACGGGCTCCTGCCCTTGAAACGCGGAATGAAGGTGGTCGTCATGGGTCCCAATGCCAATGATTCGGTTATGCAGTGGGGTAATTACAATGGTATTCCGTCACATACAGTGACTCTGTTGGATGCCATCCGTGCCATAACTCCCGACGTGAGATATGAGCGCGGCTGCGATTATACCTCGAACAGCCTGTCACTGAACAGTCTGTTCAGTCAGTGCAGTGCTGACGGGCTACAGGGTTTCAGCGCCCGCTACTGGAACAATGCCCGCGGTACAGGTGAGCCTGACGTTCTGCGTCACAATACGACACAGTTGCGTTTCTCGACCGCCGGAGCAACAGTTTTTGCGCCCAACGTAAATCTGGAGGATTTTGCAGCCGAATACAATACGGTTTTCCGTGCGCTCGAAGACGGTCCGGTGGCTCTGTATATGCAAAATCAGGGTAATACTATGCTTTATGTCGATGGCGAAGTTGCAGCGGTAGGCCGCAACGGTACTACTTTGAGAAAAGTCTATACCATTGACGCCAAAGCCGGTCAGGATTATCAGATAAAGATAACCTTTAATTGTCGCAGCGGCGAGGCATCGCTCTCATTCGATTTGGGTTATGAGGAGGAGATCAACGTTGAGAAAAGTGTAGCCGATACCGAAGGTGCCGACGTGGTTATCTTCGCCGGCGGTATTTCACCCGCTCTTGAGGGTGAGGAGATGCCTGTAAGCATCCATGGGTTTAAAGGCGGTGACCGTACTTTGATCGAGCTTCCACAGGCTCAAGCAGATCTTGTCAATGCACTCAAAAAGGCCGGTCGCAAGGTGGTATTTGTCAATTTCTCGGGCTCGGCCATGGGACTTGCAGAGATAGCGCCCAATTGTGATGCCATACTTCAAGCATGGTACCCCGGACAGGCCGGAGGAACAGCAATTGCATCGGTACTGTATGGTGATTATAATCCTGCCGGACGTCTTCCCGTTACATTCTACAGCAGCACCGATCAATTGCCTGACTTTGAGGACTATTCAATGAAGGGACGCACCTACCGTTATATGACCGACAAGCCTCTGTTCCCCTTCGGATACGGGCTCAGTTATACTACGTTCAGCTACGGAAAGGCCTCTCTCATCCAAGTCTATCAACAGCAACCGTACGATCAAACTTACCGTTCCTGTTACCAACAAGGGTGATATTGACGGTCAGGAGGTGGTGCAGGTTTACCTGCGTCGTCCCGGTGATAAAGAGGGTCCGTCACATGCTTTGCGTGCATTCAAGCGCGTAGAGATAGCTAAAGGTCAAACCGTACCGGTTGAATTCGAACTGACCCCCGAGTCGTTTGAATGGTTTGATACCGATCACGACCAGATGCTGCTCATACCCGGAAAGTACGAGTTGCTTTATGGCAGTTCATCCGATATGGATCAGCTTAAAAAGATCTCTGTCAAGGTAAAATGACCTAGATGATCCCGAGCTGTCGGAGGAGTGCCTCCGGCTGCGGATCATGTCCGCGGAAATCGCGATACAGTTCGGCAGCATCAACGCTTCCGCCCTGTTCTAACAGCCGACGAAACTTGTCGGCTGTTTCTTTGTCGAATATGCCTTTTTCCTTAAAGAGTGTGAACCCATCGGCCGAAAGGACTTCGGCCCACTTGTATGAGTAGTAGCCGGAAGCGTATCCTCCGCTGAATATATGTGCAAATGAGGTAGAGATGATGCACTCGGGAACGGACGGAAGTACGTTCGATGCTTTCAACGCATCCTTTTCGAACTCTATCACCGATTTGTCAGGCATTGCGGTAAGCGTATGCCATGACATATCCAGTATGCCGAATTGGATCTGGCGCATGTGATAATAGGCCGAGAGATAGTTCTTGGCATCTACTATCTTCTCTATCATCTCGTCCGGAATAGGCTGGCCGGTCTCATAGTGTTTGGCAAACGAGTTCAGGAACTCCTTTTCATATCCCCAGTTCTCCAAGATCTGTGAAGGCAGCTCCACAAAATCGCGGTCAACGTTGGTACCGGTCTGTGAGGGATAACGTCCCTGAGCCAGCATTCCATGCAGCGCATGTCCGAATTCGTGCAACATTGTGATAAATTCGTCATGCGTAAGCAGTGAAGGAGTATCGGCGGTAGGTTTGGTAAAGTTGGTCACAAGACTTATGAAGGGGCGTTCCTCAACTCCGTTGTATATCTTCTGTCCGCGGAATTCGGTCATCCAGGCTCCGCTGCGCTTGCTGGCACGGGGAAAGAAATCAAGATATAACAGCGACAGGTGCGTACCGTCGTTGTCGGTAACATCATAGACCTTTACATCGGGATGATATACCGGCAGATCAATAGGCTCGAAGGTTATGCCATACAGGCGGTTGGCCAGACTGAACAGGGCATCTATGCAGTCCTCAAGTCTGAAGTAGGGCTTCATTTCCTCCACATTCAGGTCATATTTTTCAACACGCAGCTTCTCTGCCCAATAACTGAAATCCCAAGGCATGATGATATCACCCTCGAATCCCTTGCTCTTGGCAAAATCGTTCAAATTCTTAACCTCTGTTTTGGCTACCGGCAGGGCGGGGTCCATAAGTTCTCCGATGAATTCCAATACTGCATCGCCGCTTTTGGCCATACGTCTCTCGGTCTGGTAATCCGAAAAGTCCTTGTATCCGAGCAGGGTGGCTTTCTTGTAACGTAATTCTACTATGCGTTGTATTGTAGCAGTGTTGTCCCACTCATCGCCATA
>DDLZ01000094.1:0-9504 GCA_002340405.1 Bacteroidales bacterium UBA2559 | reverse complement strand
CCGGCAAGGTCGGCCGGATCGGTTATGTGCATGGTGAAGGCGTTAGTCGAAGCAAGCTGGTTTCTCTTGAACTGCAATGTCATCAGTGACAGTTCTTCTTCGATGGCGGCAAATTCCTTTTTCTGCTCGTCATTCAGATTGGCACCTGACCTCTCAAAAGATTTGTAGGTATCGGTGAGCAGCTTCATCTGTGCGGGATCCAACTGCAGAGCAGCCCGTTGCTCATAAACCTGTTTCACACGGCTGAAAAGTTCGGGATTGAGACTCACATACATTGAAAATTCAGTCATCATGGGGGATAACTCCTCGGCTATCTCCTGCAGACGTTCATTGGCATCGGCCTCCAAAAGATTATAGAATATGGCGCTTATCTTATTCAATCTGTCTCCGGCATATTCCAAAGATTCGATGGTGTTGCTGAAAGTAGGGGCCTCAGGGTTGTTCACTATGGCATCAACTTCGGCTTTGCCTTCACTGATCGCCTGTTTGAATGCGGGCAGGTAATGATCTACTTCTATCTTATCAAAGGCAGGTGCTCCGTAGGGTAGCGTAGAATCCTGCAGTAACGGGTTTTTATTCATATTGCATGATGCGAATAAAATCAGTATCGCTGAAAAAAATAATTTTGTCTTCATAAATATAAATATGGTTATTTTGTTTAATCTTCGGCAAATTTACAAATTAAAGCTATCTTTACCGAAAATATTTCTCTCAATGAAGGTAAGTTCCTTATATATTTCAGCGTTTCTGTTATTTGGCGCCGTTGCTCTTTCTGCTTCGGCTCAGAATGTTACTCTTGATGCCACCTATATAGTTGACGGAAACAGTGAAAAGAACAAAGAGGTTTACCGCTCGTACGTTACCCTCGAATCACTGGGCATGAATCAGAGTGTCGTTATGGCGACAAACGGGGCTGATCTCATCCTGACCTTTATCAGAGCTAACAAGACCGGAGGCGAGGCATCATCATTTTCCGATTTAACTCTGTACGGGACCAATTCGGCCATACTTGCTACAAACCGCAGTTCAATTTTTCTGGAAAAGTGTACAATCAATGTACATGCTCCTTTGGCGACGGGAGTCTCATCATTTGGTCCGGGAACTGTAATAAGAGTCAAAGAGGGTCTGGTAAATACCTCTAGAGACCGTTCGGCCGGCGCACAGTCGCTTGGAGAAGGCCGTTTGGAGATTGAGAACGCAACAGTTACGACTGCAGGCAACCAGAGTCCTGCCGTAGTATCGCGTATATCAGGAAGTTTAACCTCTGCATTGAATCTTAGAGGCGGTACGATGGGAATCGGCTCACCGATTTTCAGTTCATCGGGTGAAATAGAAGCTCTTAAATGCCGCATGGAGTCAGGAGGCTCACAGATTGCCTCGGTTGAGGGGGCAGGTAAGATTAAAATCTCCGAATGCGAACTTGCTAGTCTTAATTATATCGGATTTCTTATTTATACACCCGATGAAAGGACCGATAAAGAAAAAGGATTGCTGGATATATCCGATTCCCGTATCAGGGTTAAACAAGGACCGCTTTTCTATGTTTCGAATACATATGCCGAGATTTACCTTACTGCTAACTCCGTATCGCTTGGTTCGAACGATCTTTTAGTTGCTTCCGGAAATGACTGGGGAGTGCAGGGCAGCAACGGAGGGCATGTCACACTTCATGCTTCAAAGCAGAGACTTAGCGGAAATGTGCTTGTTGACAGTATAAGTTCGGTTTTTCTTAAACTTGAAAAGGGTTCATCACTGAGCGGAACCATTAATAATAGTGGCAATATGAGCGCCGAAGTGCGACTCTACATAGCAAAAGGAGCATCCTGGACCTCGGGAGACTCCTCATGGTTGACATCGATTGAATTTGAAGAGTCGGTTGAAAAAGGCATTAAAAGTATCCGCAGTAAAAAGGATATCTACTACGATGCCGATGATTCCGCAAACCTGGCCCTTGGTGGAAGAGAGTTTAAACTTGGCGGAGGCGGCATTCTCCGTCCGATCAGGTAATATAGCCTCTCAAAACCGTTGCCATGGATAAAGCAATTAAAAATGTGCGGATGAAAGTCAAGAATATATTTACTGTTACGGTCCCGGTATTGATGCTGACGGTGCTGTTGGGCTCATGCATCAGGGAGAATATAATATATGTCGATGATGTTACTTCTCGCACCGTATTTGTCTATATGGCTGCCGATAACAATCTGAACGGATATGTGGACGATAATATCAATCAGATGAAGATGTCTGTCAGCAAAATGCCGTACAAAGCTAATCTGATAGTATATGTGGACCGTTTAAAAGCCAAGCCGATGCTGCTGAACGTCAAATTTGAAAAAATTGACACAATAAAGGTGTTTCCCGAGCTCAATTCATCAAGTGCCGACACATTTGAAATGATATTCCGCGAGGTCAAACACCGATGGCCTGCCGACAAGTACGGATTGCTTATGTGGTCCCATGGAACCGGTTGGATACCCAAGTCACAACTCCACAACGTGGCATGGAACCTGGGTTATGCCCCTGCACGTGACGGCCGGCAAGCTTTATCGCCAATCTATGAGAGGATACCGGATATACGCGACCCGTTTGCTCCGACCAAGACTTTCGGATTTGAAAAAGATGCAAACGGAAACTATCTATGCATTGAATTGGATGAATTGGCGGCTGTCATTCCCGACAATGAGTTCGAATTTATAATTTTTGATGCCTGCTACATGGGATGCGTTGAGGTAGCATATGCTTTGAGAAATAAAACAGAATATTTTGTCTCCTCATCGGTTGAAATTCTGGGGCAGGGGTTCCCTTACTATGAGACTACTCCCTTCATGATGGAAGGCGACATGAATAACGTATGTAAAAAATTCTTTGAACACTATGACCGCAAGTCAGGCTGGGAGCGTACGGGAGGTATATCGCTGGTTAAAACGGCCGAATTGGACAAACTTGCTTCCAGCTTCAATAAGATTGTTGCCCAATGGCCCGACAGTGTTGATATAAATGAGAGCAGTCTGCAATGTTTTGACCGTTTCAGCGGCCATCACACATTTTTTGATATGGTTGATGTGGCCGAACATATGTGCAGCGATCCAACACTACTCAATGAGTTCCTGTTTCAGACAGAGAGATGCATCAAATATGCGGCATCCACTCCGTACGTTTTAGAGGGTGACCCGCTCCAGATAGCAATAGATAAATACTGCGGTTTGAGCATGTATTTCCCGTTCACATACAACAAGGCGCTTAACGAGGAGTATCGTAAAACGTCGTGGAGCGTAGCAACCGGATTATAACACAAACCGCATTTTTAACCCGTATGCGTTTTTTTGACGGATACAATCCATCTAAACATCTATTTTTCCTTATAGCGGTAGCGTAAGCTGCATATTTTTGCTAATTTTGCAACTCCAAACAGTCATAAACACGATATATGACCAGATCATACGACGAAATCAACGAGAAAATCCGTAAGGGTAAAGCTGTAGTTTTGACAGCCGAAGAGGTCTCCGAAATGGCAAAGACCATGACCCCTAAGGAGATATTGGAAAAGGTCGATGTGGTTACCACTGCAACGTTCGGAGCAATGTGTTCAAGCGGAGCCTTGCTGAACTTCGGACACTCCACACCGCCTATCCGCATGGAGAGAATTGAGATTAACGGAGTGCCGGTAACTGGCGGGCTTGCTGCAGTTGATACATTTGTGGGTGCTACCGATTGTAATATGCAGAATCCCACTTACGGTGGAGCTCATATTATTCAGGACCTGATTGACGGTAAAGAGCTGATGCTTGAAGCATGGGGTAAAGGTACCGACTGCTATCCGCGTAAGCACATCAAGACCATGATCTCGCTTGAGACCATAAATGAGGCAATCCTGATGAACCCGCGCAATGCCTATCAAAATTACAACGTAGCTATAAATTCATCTGACAATACCATATATACATATATGGGCACGCTGTTGCCTCACATGAGGAATGCTTCATATAGTTCGGCAGGTGAGTTGTCGCCGCTTCTCAATGATCCCGAATGCCGTACCATAGGGTTGGGAACAAGGATATTTTTGGCCGGTGCGGTAGGTTACGTGATATGGAACGGGACCCAGTTCAATTGTTCCAAGCCGCTCAACAGCCATGGTGTTCCTATGGGTAACGCCCGCACCCTGGCACTGATGGGTGAGATGCGCGAAATGTCATCCGAATTTCTTCGCGGGGCCTATTTCGAAAAATATGGAGTGAGTCTTTATGTGGGTGTGGGTATTCCCATACCCCTGCTTGACGAGGATCTGGCTGCCCGCGTAAGCATACGTAACAATCAGATTGATACATTCATTGAGGATTACGGCCATAACGGCGATATTATAGGTAAAGTAAACTACGAACAGCTGCGCAGCGGTCAGATTGAGTTTATGGACAAGAAAATCCATACTGCACCGATGTCCAGCCTATACAAAGCCCGTCGCATTGCTGCCATACTTAAAGAGTGGATAGGTAACGGAAGCTTTGAACTGTCGGCGCCGGTACGTCCCATGCCCACAGGCAGAACCCTTAATGACCTTAAGGAAATTTATAACCAGCAAAACGATTAAGCCATGATAAAGAAAGTCGTAGTCTCGTTTCCCGCCGATCAGGCCAGTCGCCCGCTCATCTATGAATTGATTAGAAAATATGATATAATGATCAGCATAATTAAGGCTGATATTGATGGCCGTCGCAGCGGAAAAATAGTTCTTGAGATGAACTCCGATGCTGACCATATTCGTCAGGCCATTGATTATATGATCGAAAGCGGTATGGAGGTCAGCCCTCTGGAGAGTAAGATCAAATTTGATGACACCAAATGTATTAATTGCGGCGCCTGTACTTCATCCTGTCTGTCAGGGGCATTGATCATCAAGGCTCCCGAATGGAAACTCCGGTTCGAGCCTGAAAAATGTGTGGTCTGTAAACTCTGCATAACCGCTTGTCCGCTCAAACTGTTTCGCATAGAGTTTAATGACTGATCATGGAATACAGAGAGCGATTTTATCGGAGTACTTTCAGCCATGAAAGCCGTCAATGGTTTCCTGTAAAATTTCTCGAATCGGATCTATGGATAGGGGTGGACAAAGGATCCTTGGATGAATCTATGCCGGCTTACGCCCTTGATGCTTTGATAAAACTCCGTCGCTCTATGGACGATTATCTGCTTGTTGATCCCACCTACAAAAAATCGCTGGTACCTTATGACTCCCGTGATTCGGCTCCGACAATCTTCAAGGAGATGTCAAAAGTGAGTCATCGGACCGGCATAGGCCCTATGGGCGCTGTCGCCGGAGCTGTGGCTAAACACATTGCCGATATGCTTATGCAGGAGTACCAAATTCAGGACCTGATAATAGAAAACGGAGGTGATATTTGGGCAGACGTCAGCACTGATGTGGAGATAGCAGTGTTTGCCGGAGAGTCGCCACTGTCAGGTAAAGTGGGGCTGCACATACCTAAACAAGAGTTTCCGCTGGGGATATGCACATCGAGCGGTACGGTAGGGCCGTCGCTCAGTTTTGGTAAGGCCGATGCCGTAATGATAGTATGCCGTGATGTACTTTTGGCTGACAGTTATGCCACTGCCATGGCCAACAAAATCCAAACCGCAGATGATCTTCAGCCCGTAATTGAACATATTTCGGCCAATAACGACATTCTGGGAGCATTGGCTGTAAAGGACGACCGTATGGCAGTATGCGGACGCTATGAGTTACGGCTCTTCAAATAATAATTTTGATAATTTGGGGCTAATACATATATTTGTAATTACTTAACATACTAATCCTAATATGTAAAATATGAGAAAAAATTCTATCTATTTGCTGTGTATTGCAGCATTGGTTGCCACCCCTTTAAAGGCAATGGACAATAAAGGGATATCATTCACCGAACTGTCATCGGACAGGTTCACACTGATTGATAACGGCAGGCCGGCAACGATTCTTGTTGACGAATCGGATAAGACCGGAGTACTTATTGCGCTGAAGGCTTTACAACAGGACTTCAAGGCTGTTTCCGGTACGGAAGCCCCTGTCATCTATGAGCCCGGGCAGGGTAAACCTATTATTATTATAGGTACAATCGACAGTAAATACATTTCACAGATCATCAAGTCAAAGAAGATCGATAAGAAAGAGCTTCAGGACAAACGTGAAAAGTATATTATGACAGTTGTCAGCGAACCTGTTAAGGGGATTGACGAAGCACTTGTCATTGCCGGAAGCGATATGCGTGGCACAATCTACGGTATCTATGAGCTTTCCGAGCAGTTGGGCGTATCACCCTGGTACTGGTGGGCCGATGTTCCCATTCAGCCGCAACGTAACGTCTCTCTGACTAAAGGTACTTATACCGCAGGCGAGCCGGCCGTTACCTATCGCGGAATATTCCTCAATGATGAGGCTCCTTGCCTTACAACATGGGTCCAAAATACATTTGGCACCTCATATGGCGGCCATGAGTTCTATGCCAAATGCTTTGAATTGCTGCTGCGTCTGCGTGCAAACTTCATGTGGCCGGCTATGTGGGGGTGGTCATTCTATGCCGATGATCCTTTGAACTCCAAGACAGCCAATGACATGGGTATCATAATGAGTACCAGTCACCACGAGCCTATGGCCCGTAACCACCAGGAATGGACCCGCAACCGCAACACATACGGCGGTCAGTGGGACTACACTGCCAATAAGAGTGGCCTGCAACGTTTTTTCCGTGAGGGAATAGAGCGCGCCAAGGATACCGAGGATCTTATAACCATCGGTATGCGCGGTGACGGTGATGCCGGACTGGCAGGTTCCGATGAGGATAATATGAAGATGCTGGAGGGCCTCTTTGCCGACCAGCGTCAGATAATCAAGGAGGTGACCGGCAAATCGGCCGATAAACGTCCGCAGGTATGGGCTCTTTATAAGGAGGTGCAGGCCTACTATGACAAGGGGCTGCGTGTACCTGACGATGTCATCATACTTTTGTCCGATGACAACTGGGGCAATGTGCGCCGCTTGCCCAACGATGCTGAGCGCAATCGTAAAGGCGGATGGGGAATGTACTATCACGTTGATTATGTAGGTGCCCCCCGTAACTCCAAATGGCTGAACATCACTCCTATACAGAATCTGTGGGAACAGATGCAACTTACTTACGACTACGGTGTTGATAAGATATGGGTGCTCAATGTAGGTGATCTCAAACCCATGGAGTATCCCATTACACTGTTCCTTGACATGGCATGGGACCCCACGTCGTTCACTGTTGACAATTTGCTGGACCACACATATGAATTCTGCCTTGAGTTTTTTGGTGAGGAGCAGGCCCGTGAGGCGGCACGTCTCTTAAATCTTTGCTGCAAATATAACGGCCGTATCAGTGCCGAGATGCTCGATGCCCGTACCTATTCGCTTGAGACCGGCGAATTTGAGCAGGTTTGTGACGACTACGCCCGCCTTGAAGCTGAGGCTTTGCGCCAATACCTGACTCTGGAGCCCGAATACCGTGATGCCTATCAGCAGGTGATCCTATTCCCGATCCAGGCAATGGGTAACATCTACGATATGTACTACTCACAAGCCATGAATCACAAACTGGTCGCAAACAATGACCCGGCTGCCAACTATTGGGCAGAACGCTGCGAATTTGCCTTTAAGCGTGATGCCGAGCTGTGTGAATATTATAATAAGGAGATGTCAGGCGGCAAGTGGGATGGTATGATGATCCAGAAACATATAAGCTACACCTCATGGAACGACAATTTCCGTGCCGACGTACAACCTCCTGTAAGCCGTGTCGAGGTTGGTGACAAACCCGGAGGCTATCTGTTCAATGAAAAGAATGGGGTAGTGGCTATGGAAGCCGAACATTTCTACAGTCAAACCAACCCGACTGCAGGCAGTGCCGAGTGGACCACCATACCTTATATGGGAAGGACTCTTTCGGGCGTAGCGCTGATGCCTTACAGCCAACCTACCGATGGTGCAAGTTTGACCTACAAGTTTACTGTTGATTCCGATGTGGATAATCTCACAGCCATCATAGTGGTCAAATCCACACTTGCTTTCAAGCGTCTGGAGGGTCACCGTTATATGGTAAGTCTGGACGGTTCCGATGAGGTTGAGGTGGTCTTTAACGAACGTCTGAATGAGGACGAGCGCAACATATACTCTGTCTTCTATCCTACAGTGGCAAGCCGCATAAAGGAAGACAGGGTAAGCTTCGGTCGTATATCGAAGGGTGAGCATACACTGACCTTGCGTCCCATTGAACCCGGTACGGTATTTGAAAAGGTGGTAATTGACTGCGGAGGCTTTATCAGAAGCTTCCTCTATATGCCGGAATCACCTTATGTGCGTGAATGATTTTTAAAAAGTCAGCCTGACAGTAGCTCCAAAAGCTAAATCGTTGACTGAATAACCAATAAGTGAAGGGGCAAATTCCAGACGCGAAGCGGTGGATTTGTCCCTGAGCTTTTCTTCAAGCTGCTCGTTATAGGTATCGGCAATCCACCGCAAGCGGCCTTTTGCTATACCCTTATTTATTGTCCCCAAACAGAAAAATGTACTTGCGGCTACTGCTGCACTGCCTCCTATGGTGTAAAGTTTTGGAGAGAGATTCTCCTCATCGTCATATTTGGTTGCCGCAATTATGGTCACTACAGCTGCAGGGATATAGAGCAATATACCTATTGTTTCTTGCTTATCACCTCTTAAAAATTGTTTATGGGCAATCTCATATTTACCGAACAGCTCTTCACCCATACAATCCAGCAGTTCTTCGTCACGTATAGGACTGCCTGAGTAACGTCCGCTTGTAAAGTAGAGACTGCCGCCGTTAAGCATTATAGTGGTGCTGTCGTTAACGTAGGCCGAATCGTACGTACCGAATCCGCCGCGACCTCCGCCGCCAAAACCGCCGCCGCCACGGGCTCCGCCTCCGCCTCCGCCGAAGCCACCTCCACCTCCGCCACGTTGTGCAAATACGGTTAACGACAACATAACAAGAATTATCAGGGTAAATATTTTCTTCATATTCATAACAGGAAGTATCGAATCAAAGAGTTATATATCTCATTTGATTCGATACCGGTTAAATGGTTTAATGAGAAAGAGCGTTATTTCCGCTTCTCTTTAACGTTTTAACGTTCAAACAATTTAAGGTCAATGGCGTTGCCCATATGGACATATCCGTCGGCGTTGGGATGGAGATAGTCGTTCTCGAAGAGGAATCTGGAGTCCAGACGTGCGGGATCGCTTTCGCTGCCCATAACCTTTTCGAAATCAATCACTCCGTCAAAATAGCCGCCGGTGCGTATCCAGTTGTTCAACATCTGGCGGCCGGCCTCATGGTTCTCACTGTAGTAATTATTTCCCTTGAATTGCATTACCGGAGCTCCGTAAACATATATGCCCAATTCGTGAGCCTCCTCAATTATCTGTTTGTAAACCTCCATTATCTGACTTGCCTTTTCAATAGCGTCACCGCGTCCGCC
>DDLZ01000063.1:16888-28115 GCA_002340405.1 Bacteroidales bacterium UBA2559 | reverse complement strand
TTCCAATTTATATTGGGTTTTTGAGACGGGTTGTCGGCAGGATTGTCTTTCTTCATTTTCAGATGTTTGTTAAATTCATATTTACACGGCATCACTTACTACTATAATGCACAATATAAGATGTAAAATTAACAAATCCTGTTGAAAATATTCTTGCCCAAAATTCACATAAACTTGCCCGAAATTCGCCTTTTAAAGCTGCTCTCTGAATTGAGAGGGTGACAAACCGGTCTGCTTTTTAAAAAACTTGCTGAACGATGATGTTTCTGAAAATCCCAGCTTCTCTGAAATGTGACTGATAGAAAGCCGATTGTCTGCCAGCAACAATTTGGCGTCATCGGATATCTTCTCATTGATAAAGACTCCCGGGGATTTTCCCGTAGTCAATTTAACTGCCTGAATCAAGTGTTTTGTTGATACATTCAATCGGTCGGCATAAAATGTCGTTTTGTTGCTTATTTTTATCGGTCGCAAAAGTAAATTGAAAAAAGCATCGGTAATCTCTTCATTTCTTGTCGTGTGGACTTCGACCTTGCTGCTTTTCACGTAAATCTCGGCTGCTTCACATACAAAAACCAATAACAGATTGCGCAAAATCTCCTTTTGAAAAGGCGATTCTTTAGACTCTTTTTTTCTGTAAATCAACTTGTAAATATCGATAAAATGTTTCTGCTCTGTTTTTGTAAGCGCAGACAGCGTATATTGATATTTCGAGACTTGGCGAAAAGGTTTTACAAGTTCGGCGTTTACCACATGTTTAGCCAAAAAATCACGCGCTATAAACAGGAGAATACCATTGTATTGGTTTCTTGAACGGACAATATGTACAATAGACGAAGGATGTGCAATAAGCAGGGTCGATGCCGTCAGATTGTAATCTATCCGGTTGATATTTATATCTATATCGCCATCGGTACAGAGCAGGATACCCACATACTCCTGAATATCGGCAATTGTATTATCAACTGTCGGGAAAACGCCGTGACAGAAAAAATAATCTTTCTCCGGCCATTCATAACCAAGGTTAATAATGGCTTCCTGTAAAGTAGAATAGCTATTGTTCGTGGAATTTGCCATATTGATAAACAGTCTGTTTTCGGATTATCGGAGCTTCAGAACCATACCCGTGGCAAGCGGATTGGACGGACCGATGTTATTGCGGGCGATCAGCGTTTTCATACGGACTCCATACTGCTGTGAAATAGACCACATGCTGTCGCCGCTCCTGACCGTATGGGTGGCATTCTCTCTGCCGGTGCGGTGTCTCTTCCTCTCCAGATAGACCGGAGTGCCGGCAGGAGGCGTGAAGTGACGGTTGACATCATTGAAACGTCTTAGCAGGCTCAGAGACATTTGATACTCCCTGGCTATATCTCTGAGCGATTCACCCTCAGCCAGACGCACACACTTGACACCGTTAATTTCGAATCGGACATGCGGCACAATTCCTTTTGGCAGTCTGCGTGATGAACGGACATCATATCTGTCAAGACCGTATCTCTCAATTAGTTCTATAAGTTTTTCAGCATAATACGGGTTTGTAGCATATCCCGCTGCTTTAAGCCCTTTAGCCCACCCCTCATAATCTCCGGGGTCTAAAAGGAACAGGCTGCCGTAACGGGCGCCGTTGACCAGAAAGAGAGAGTGATCCCTGAACGAATGCTCGGCGCTGCCGTAACAGCGAAAACATTCGTTACGCGCATCGTCATCATGACGCATTGTCCTGCCTCTCCAATCATTATGGCACTTTATACCAAAATGGTTATTACACCTGACAGCCAGCGTACTGCGCCCGGCATCGGATTCCAAAAGTCCCTGTGCCAAAATAATACTGGCAGGTATGCCGTGTTTCTTCATCTGAGTTACAGCCAGATTACTGTATCTAGCAATATAATTCAGATAAGGATCTTTGGAACTATCCGTGACAGACAGCCCTTTACGGGTTACCGAACATGAGGTCGCACCCAATAGTGTTACGACTATGCAGACCGCTGTGAGGAGTTTTTTCATTGTGTGCGAAGATAATTCAAAATGACGGAAAGACAAGAGGTTAAAATGAGAATTACATGACTTATTCTCGGAATTTCAAAAACAGATTCTTAAATTCGCGGTCAAATATACGCTTTTATGAAGAATTACAATCTGACTCTCTCCTGGAGCGTCTTCAAAAACAATGAATTGGAGAAGAGTGACAGGATGCTGGTTGAGGCTGCAAAAAAAGCAACCGATGGAAGCTACTCACCCTATTCGGAATTCCGTGTAGGCGCAGCGCTCCTGCTTGATGACGGGACGGTAGTAACGGGGAGCAACCAGGAAAATGCAGCGTACCCTTCAGGACTGTGCGCCGAAAGGACTGCCCTTTTTGCCGCAGGGCACAATTATCCGGGAAAAGTCGTTATCGCCATTGCGATAGCTGCCCGTAACACCGACGGATGGACCGAGAAACCCATAACTCCTTGCGGAGCTTGCAGGCAGGTTATGGCTGAAACGGAAGCACTTTCAGGCAGGCCGATAAAGACTATATTGTACGGAGAAGAAGAGACAATGATAATCCCGGATGGAACCGCAATGCTGCTGCCTTTTTGCTTCGAAACGGAATCAATGGTGTAACTAAATATTATAGTGTATTTTGGCTGCCACTGTGTCACATTGTCGGTATGGCAAGTTTTTTGCCGTATTATATATTGAATAAATATTTACGACTTAAAATAATTAAGATATAAATTAGAATATGTCACACAACAAAGAATCCGGGAAGAAGGAAAAAGAGAAGAAAGAGATAAAAAACAGTAAGATTAATGAGAAAGACAGAGGTTTGGAGACCGGAACCGAAAAGCAGAATTCCGAACAGATAGAGACTGAGGAAAAATCCGTTGAAGATAGGCTTGCAGAGGCACAAACCGAGATTAAAGAGTTGAAAGACCGTCTTCTCAGGCAGATGGCCGAATTTGACAATTATCGTAAGCGCACAGTAAAAGAGAAGGCCGAAATAATAAAGAACGGTTCGGCTGATGTCATAACCGACATTCTTCCCATAATAGACGATATGGAAAGAGCTATAACCAGTTCAGGCGAATCCGAGGATTTTTACGCCCTCAAGGACGGAATCGAAATAATATACAACAAAATGATGCATACTCTTGAGCAAAAGGGTCTGCAGAAGATTTCTCCTAAAAATGAACCGTTTGACACGGATTACCATGAAGCTATAGCCTTGATCCCATCGACTGACGAGAATTTAATAAAAGGGCATGTAATTGACTGCGCCATTGACGGTTATAAATTCAATGACAAAGTACTTCGTCATGCTAAAGTGACAGTTGCACAATAAGGAATATGGCAAAAAAGAGAGACTACTACGAGGTGCTGGAGGTTGCGAAAACCGCCACAGCAGACGAGATAAAGAAGGCTTACCGTAAAAAAGCCATACAATACCACCCCGATAAAAACCCCGGTAACAAAGAGGCCGAAGAGAAGTTCAAGGAGGCGGCCGAGGCATACAGTGTCCTGAGCGATCCCGACAAGCGTGCCAAATACGACCAGTTCGGCTTTGAAGGGTTGAGCGGAACAGCCGGTTTCGAAGGCGGATTCGGCGGGGGAATGTCCATGGATGATATATTCTCCATGTTCGGCGATATTTTCGGCGGAGGCGGAGGAGGATTCGGCGGGTTCAGCAGCTTCGGCGGAGGCGGATTTGGCGGATTCAGCGGACGTACACGCCAGCGGGAATATCGCTCCCAGGGTTCGGATATCAGAATACAGGTTTCACTCACTCTGGAAGAGATCAATACCGGAGTCACGAAAAAATTCAAGGTCAAAAAACTTGTACCCTGCACTCACTGTAAAGGCTCAGGAGCACAGGGCGGCTCAGGTTCCGAAACATGTCCCGACTGTAAGGGAACAGGTTCGGTCTTGCGTACCCAGCAGAGTTTCTTCGGTATGGTACAGACCCAGACCGTATGTCCGAATTGCGAAGGTAAAGGCAAGGTAATAAAGAACCGTTGTCAGCACTGCAGCGGTGACGGTGTAGTTTACGGCGAGGAGATAGTTGAAGTAAACATACCTGCCGGAGTGGCCGAAGGTATGCAACTCTCTGTCGAGGGCAAGGGAAATGCCGGAAAGAACAATGGATACAACGGCAACCTGCTCATCCTGATCAAAGAACGGCCGCACAAAGACCTGATACGGGATGAAAACGATCTGGTTTATAACCTGTTGCTATCGGTCCCACAGGCTGCATTGGGAGGCGCTGTCGAAGTTCCCACTCTGGACGGTGCGGTAAGAGTCAAGATAGAGTCCGGCACCCAGCCCGGCAAAATGTTAAGGCTGCGCGGGAAAGGACTTCCGATGCTTCACAGCAACCAGCGTGGAGACATGATAGTCAATGTAAGTGTCTATATTCCCGAAAAACTGTCAAAAGATGAAAAGCAGACTTTGGAGAAATTTGATACATCCAATAATTTCCAGCCTTCGGCTTCAGTCAAAGAAAAGATATTCAAAAAGTTCAGAAGCTATTTCAGCTAAATTAACGTGGACTACAACAAATCCGTCGAATGGCTCTTAACACAGACTCCGGTATTCCAAAAGATCGGTGCAAAAGCATATAAGGAGGGACTTGGAAACTCTCTGCTTTTTGATGCCCATGCAGGATTTCCCCACCGTCAGTTTGCCACAATTCACATAGCCGGTACCAACGGTAAGGGGAGTGTGGCACATACCCTGGCGGCCATACTTCAAGCCTCGGGACTTAAAACCGGGTTATACACCTCACCACATCTGGTGGATTTCAGAGAAAGGATAAAGATCAACGGCCGTTCCGTGACAAAATCGTTTGTCATAAAATTTATAAAGGAGAACAGAGCTTTTATGGAGCCCTGTTCTCCCTCTTTTTTTGAGGTAACCACCACAATGGCCTTCAAATGGTTTGCTGAAAAAAAGGTTGATGTCGCTGTAATAGAGACAGGACTGGGAGGCAGACTCGACTGCACCAATATCATCACCCCAAAGCTCTCCGTCATCACAAACATCGGCTTTGACCATATGAAGCAACTTGGTGACACTTTGGAAAAAATTGCGACCGAAAAGGCCGGGATCATAAAACCGGGAGTACCGGTTGTCATAGGGGAACACACTGCCGGAACACGGGCAGTATTTGTAAGAAAAGCTGCCGAAGTCGGTGCACCTGTTCTGTTTGCTCAAGATAAAAACAGAATACATTCAAAAAGATATAAAGATCCCTCTCTTGTCGTCTATGATGCCGAAGGATACCCCGAACTCGAGAGTTGCCTTGGAGGATCCTGTCAGGGGAAAAACGCCAATACGATACTTGCCGCCGTTGAGGAATTAAAAAAAAGAGGTTTTGTTATATCCGAACAGGATGTTAGAAAAGGATTCAAAGATGTCTGCCGTATGACCGGACTGATGGGCCGGTGGCAAAAGATCTCGGAAAAACCTCTGATGATTTGCGACACCGGACATAACGGTCATGGATTCCAATATATAGCACAGCAACTCAAAGAGATAGCCCAAACTTCCCAAGCCGGGAAACTGCGCATAGTGATAGGCATGGCAGAAGACAAGAATATTACTGAAGTACTGAATATGATCCCACGCAACTCTATCTGCTACTTTACCCGGGCGTCGGTACAACGGGCTATGGATAGCAACGTACTAAAAGAGGCGGGGGCGGCTGCCGGACTTAAAGGTGAAGCTTTCGACACTGTAGAAAAAGCAGTAAATAGAGCATTGGCAGACTCATCCGAAAAAGACATTATTTTCATAGGTGGCAGTACTTTCGTGGTAGCAGACCTTATGGCTACCGTAAAAAAAACAATTCCTAACTGATTTTTCCTGTTTTTGTTTGCATTGATACACGATTTTGCGTTAATTTGCGATGTTAATTACAAAACCTAAATTAATGCAGCAACAATGCTTATGAGTGATTTTTTTATAAAGGACAATCTGGCCGGTCTTAAAAGAGAGGATTTTCAGGCTACGGTGCAGGGGAAAAAGACTGACCTTTTCATTCTAAAGAACAAAAAAGGGAGTGAAATAGCAGTAACAAACTATGCCGGAGCTCTACTGGCAGTCATGATGCCGGACAGAAACGGCAAGATGGAGAGCGTAGTATGGGGCCATGACAGTCTTGATAACCTGATGAACAGCGAGGAGGCTTATCTGAGCGTTCTTATCGGACGTTACGGCAACCGTATAGCAGCCGGAAAATTCACACTTGACGGCAAACAGTACAATCTTGCTATCAATAATGATCCGAACAGTCTGCATGGAGGACCTACCGGTTTCCATAAACGCGTATTCGACGCTGAACAGATAGATGCATGCACACTCCATTTGCACTATCTTTGCAAGGATGGCGAGGAGGGATTCCCCGGTAATCTGGAGGTGAATGTGATATACCGTCTGACCGATGACAATGAACTGGTGATTGATTATGAGGCCACAACCGATAAGAAGACTGTTGTCTGTCTGACACACCATGCTTACTTCAACCTGAACGGAACGAAAAGAGAACCGGATACCGTTCTAAACTACGACATGACCATCAATGCCGACCATTATATTCCTATTGATCCTACAGCCATCCCTTTAGGCAGTATCGACAAAGTGGCAGGCACCCCGTTCTGCTTCCGCACCCCGCGCAAGATAGGTGAACGTATTGAAGAGGGGGTTCAGACAAAGAACGGCAACGGTTACGACCACTGTTGGGTACTAAACAAGCGCGAACCTGGTGAACTGAGTTTTGCCGTGAAATGCGTCGATCCCGTCAGCGGTCGTACACTGGAGTGCTACACCACCGAACCCGGCGTTCAGTGTTATACCGGTAACTACTGTAACGGCAGCACATGCGCTCACGGCTCAAAGCTTCACAAACGTTGTGCAGTATGCTTTGAAGCCGAACACTTTCCGGACAGCCCAAATCATCCATATTTCCCCAGCACGGTACTAAGTCCCGGGGAAGTTTACACCCAGACCACCGTCTATCGTTTCGGGGTCGAGTAATTTTTTTTTTATGGATACCACTATTCTGCGAAACAGATTCAGGGAGCAGTTTGGACATACCGGAGACCTTTTCTTTTCACCAGGACGTATAAATCTGATAGGTGAACATACCGATTATAACGGCGGATTTGTCTTTCCCGGTGCCATAGACAAAGGCATCGCGGCTGAAATTTGTATAAACGCTTCACGTAAGGTACGACTGCTGGCTATAGACTTGAAGAGTGACAATTACGTCGAATATGATATTGACGAAAATGAAAAGCCTACACAGCACTGGGCATGTTATATCTTCGGGGTATGCAAAGAGATGCAAAAACGCGGAGTCACACTTGGCGGTTTCAATTCGGCTTTTTCCGGAGATATTCCGTTGGGAGCCGGCATGTCGTCATCGGCGGCTCTGGAATGTGTATTTGCCTTCGCCCTCAACACCATATTCGCAGACGGGCGCGTTGATATGTTTGAGCTTGCAAAGATAGGACAGGCAGCCGAACACAACTACTGTGGTGTAAAATGTGGCATCATGGACCAGTTCGCATCGATTTTCGGCAAACAAGGCTGTCTGATAAGACTTGATTGCCGGTCATTGGAGTATGAATATTTCCCCTTCAATCCTCAAGAATATAGTCTGGTGCTGATTGATTCATGCGTCAAGCATTCTCTTGGTACCGAATACAATGAACGCCGTGAAAGCTGTGAAAGAGCTGTAGCTCTGGCGAACCGTAAATTTCAAAACGTCGAAACTCTGCGCGACATAGACTATGCCATGCTGGATGCCGTCAAGAGCGGACTGTCCGATACCGACTACCGTCGCTCCAGATATGTTCTCGATGAAAAAGAGAGGGTTATGGCTGTAAGCGACGCCCTGAACAGGGGGGATTATGAAACGGTAGGCAAGAAGATGTACGAGACCCATTGGGGACTCAGCCGGGATTATACGGTCAGCTGTGAAGAGGTGGACTTCCTTGTTGGGATAGCTGAGGAATGCGGCGTTACAGGGAGCCGCATCATGGGTGGAGGATTCGGAGGATGTACCATTAATCTTGTACGCAAGACCCTTTATGACAAATTCACATCGAAAGCCGTCAGGGAATATTCGAAAAAATTCGGCATAACACCAAAAGTTTATCCTGTAGTCATAGGTGACGGCACACGGAAACTGCAATAAATCATCAACAAAATAACAACAATCAAATGAGAATGAAAAAAAGTATTTTTATCCTGCTGAGCGGACTTCTGACTTTGGGAGCCTGTTCGCAAAAGGAAGCACCGCCGGTTCTTAACAGAGCCGACTTCCAGACTGAATTTACAGGCAAGCAGACTGACCTGTACAAGATTACCAACAGTAACGGCTGCGAGGTCTGGGTTACCAACTTCGGTGCACGTATCGTTGCCATTATGGTCCCGGATCGCGATGGCAAGATGCAGGATGCCGTTATCGGATTCAGCAACATCACGGATTACACTACCCTGGCCAGCGATTTCGGCGCATCGGTGGGGCGTTATGCCAACCGTATCGATCAGGGCCGCATCACTCTGGACGGCGTAACCTATCAGTTGCCGCAAAACAACTTCGGACACTGCCTGCACGGAGGATGCACGCTCGTACCTGAGCCTATGGGCTGGCAGAATCTGGTTTATGATGTAAAAGAGGTGAAGGACAACAGTATCACCTTGGTTTTGAACTCGCCCGATGGTGAGGCAGGTTTCCCCGGCAATGTCGTGGCTACGGTAACTTACACGTTGACCGACAATAACGCCATTGATATTGTTTGGAAAGCAACTACCGACAAGAAGACAGTCATCAATATGACTAACCACAGCTACTTCAACCTCAACGGCGACCATTCAATTCCCATTACCAATCACATCCTGACCCTCAATGCCGACAACTTTACTCCCTGCGACGAAACTTACATGACCACAGGCGAGATACTTCCGGTTGCCGGTACTCCTATGGATTTCACCAAAGGTAAGGAGATTGGTAAGGAGATCAATAATTACGATTATGCACAGCTGAAGAACGGTAACGGATATGACCACAACTGGGTATTGAACACCAGGTGCGACGATACCAAATGCGCCGCCAAGCTATACAGCCCCATAACCGGTATTTTTGTCGAAGTCTATACAAACGAACCGGGAATACAGTTCTATTCAGGCAACTTCCTGGACGGAACGGGGATCGATAAGCAGGGATGTAAGATGGAACAGCGCACAGGCTGCTGTTTGGAGACCCAAAAGTACCCCGACAGCCCCAACAAGTCTGATCTTCCCGGATGGTACAGTGCAGTACTTGAGCCGGGACAGGAGTACTACAGCCGCTGCATTTACAAATTTGGCGTTGAATAAAATAACTATTAACCTAACAATATTATAAGATGAATAACAGCATTTTAGAAGGTTTAAGTAATAATGGTTTTCATACGATAGACTATATTATTTTCCTTGTTTATTTAGTGATTCTGGTTTTTCTGGGGTTCTTCGTTTCGAGAAAAAAAGACGGACAGGAGAAGACTTCCAAAGACTATTTCTTAGCAGGTAACACACTGACTTGGTGGGCTGTAGGCGCTTCGCTTATTGCGGCCAACATCAGTGCTGAACAGTTTATCGGCATGAGCGGCTCCGCTTATGCATCGGGTATTGCAATTGCAGCTTACGAGTTGATGGCTGCCCTGACTTTGGTTGTTGTAGCTAAATTCATCCTTCCTGTAATGATTAAGAATAAGGTGTTTACTATACCTCAATTCCTGACCAATCGTTACAACCAGGGTGTAGGTCTGGCTTTCTCAATTTTCTGGCTTTTCCTCTATGTATTTATCAATCTGACCTCTGTGGCATGGCTTGGTGCCTTAGCTATTGAGCAGATTTTAGGTGTGAAAGGCGCTGTTTTGATGATTGGTGAAACCAGCATCTCGGTACGTCTGCTGATTATCATATTCCTATATATGATAGCAGGTCTATACTCTATCTATGGCGGTCTGGCATCTGTTGCATGGACTGATGTCATGCAGGTTGTATTCCTGGTTGGCGGCGGACTTGTCACTGCCTGGTTTGCTCTGGCGACTATTGCTCCTCACCTAGGTGTACAAGGTGCTATTCCTGCTTTAGGAGAGGTAATGAGCCGATTGGGTGATATACCCGGAGACAGGCACTTCAGCCTGGTGGTAGAACGTCAGGCTGAAGTGTACCCGAATATCAAAAATGACCCATACTTCACTCTGCCAGGTATCGTTCTTATCATTGGTGCTTTATGGCTTACCAATCTGGGTTACTGGGGTTTCAACCAGTATATCATCCAGAAGGGTCTTGCCGCAAAGAATATCGATGAAGCTAAGAAAGGTTTGGTATTTGCAGGTTTCCTGAAGATTTTGATCCCGTTTATCGTATGTATCCCCGGCGTTTGCGCTTATCTGATTTGGAATGACGCTGATCTGCATACCAGTCTGATGAACCAGGGTTTGCTGAACGGTTCGATCAATGTATCCGATGATGCCTATCCTTTCCTTATCAGAAACTTTACTCCGGTCGTTGTTAAGGGTCTCTCTTTCGCTGCCCTGACTGCTGCCGTCATTTCATCTCTGGCTTCGATGTTCAACTCTACATCTACCATCTTCACTATAGATATCTACAAACAGTTCATGAATAAAAATGCTTCTGAGAGAAGGCTTGTAGCTGTAGGCCGTCTGACTGCCCTTGCTGCTCTTGTAATTGCTCTGATTGCCGTATATCCTATCATGGGTGGCGCTGACCAGGCATTCCAGATCATTCAGGAGTATTCGGGATTTGTATATCCGGGTATCGTTGTCATCTTCAGCCTTGGTTTGCTCTGGAAGCGTTCAAGCGGTCTGGCTGCTATTGTAACGGCTATCGGTACATTCCTGTTCTCGGTACTGTTCAAGCTGATCATGCCGAATACTCCGTTCCTGATCCGTATGGGTTATGTGTTTATCGTACTGGTCATTCTGTTCGTCGGCCTCACGCTTCTCAGTAAGAATACTGTTCCAGCCAAGCCGCTCGATGAACATACTATCAAGACTCAGCTCAAGTGGAGCAGCGTCCTCTTTGCGAGTTCAGTTGTATGCTATATGCTTGGTATAATTGTTATGCTTTGCAATGCAAATTGGTGTCTGACTCTGCAAAAACTTGGTTTCGAAGGAATATTCTTCCTCGCTACCATGTTCCTGGTACTCAGCATCTATCTGAAATC
>DDLZ01000063.1:12923-16851 GCA_002340405.1 Bacteroidales bacterium UBA2559 | reverse complement strand
CTGCTGGCTATACTTTATATTACACTCTGGTAATAAGATGCTTAAAGAACTTAAAGAGAAGGTATTCCGGGCCAATCTCGACCTTGTAAAACAGGGTCTGGTCATCTTCACATGGGGCAATGTTTCGGGCATAGACCGCGAAAAGGGAGTTGTCGTAATAAAGCCCAGCGGTGTAAGTTATGACGAGATGAAGGCCGATGATATGGTTGTAGTCTCCCTCCAAAACGGTAAGGTTTTGGAGGGGGATCTCAACCCTTCATCAGATACCCCGACTCACCTTGTTCTATATAGAGCGTTCCCCAATATCCGGGGAGTCGTCCACACCCACTCCACATATGCCACAGCATGGGCACAGGCCGGCATGGATATACCCAGCATAGGTACAACACATGCCGATTACTTTTACAATGATATCCCATGTACCGGCGATATGACCGAAGATGAAGTCAAGGGTGAATATGAGATTGAAACAGGTAACGTTATTGTACGCCGTTTTGAGGGCATCAACCCTGACCACACTCCGGGTGTTCTGGTTAAGAACCACGGTCCGTTCTCGTGGGGTAACAGTCCCGCCAATGCGGTTTACAATGCCAAGGTGATGGAAGAGTGCGCCAAAATGGCCTATATTTCGCTGACCCTTAATCCTGAAACCACTATGAATCCGCTTCTCATCGAGAAGCATTTTATGCGTAAACATGGTCCGAATGCTTATTACGGACAGAAAAAGTAACATCTGACTAAATTAAAAAGACCATTATGAAAAAACCTTTTGATAATTATGAGATATGGTGGGTAACCGGTGCACAGCTCCTTTACGGAGGTGATGCAGTAGTACAGGTTGACAAACACTCCAAAGAGATGGTTGCCGGTCTGAACGATTCGGGCAACATACCCATCCAGATAGTGTATAAAGGCACTGCTAACAGCAGCAAAGAGGTTGAAGCCGTAATGAAGGCCGCCAATAATGACGACAAATGCGTTGGCATTATTACCTGGATGCACACTTTCAGCCCTGCCAAGATGTGGATACATGGTCTGCAGCAGCTTAACAAGCCCCTGCTCCATTTCCACACACAATACAATGAAAAAATCCCATGGAGTACCATGGATATGGATTTCATGAATCTGAACCAGAGCGCTCATGGCGACCGTGAATTCGGACATATCTGCGCCCGTATGAGACTTCGCCGCAAAGTAGTGGTAGGCTACTGGAAAGATAAGAAGATCCAGGAAAAGATAGCTGTCTGGGCGCGTGTGTCAGCCGCCTGGGCAGACTCACAGGATATGCTGATCCTACGCTTCGGCGACCAGATGAACAACGTTGCCGTGACCGACGGCGATAAGGTTGCTGCCGAGCAGGTTCTGGGTTACCATGTTGACTATATGCCTTTCAGCGATCTGCTTCCATACTTTTATGATGTAAAAGATGCCGATGTTGACGCACTCGTAGCCGAATACTTCAAAGAGTATGCTCACGACAAGTCTCTTGAGGACAAGAGTACCGTTGAGTACAAGAAGGTATGGAACAGCGCCAAAGCCGAGCTTACGCTCCGTGCCGTATTGAAGGCCAAAGGCGCCAAGGGATTTACCACCAACTTCGATGACCTGGGCGATGTTGACGTAGAGAAGACCGGTCACGGATTCGACCAGATCCCGGGTCTTGCCTCACAGCGCCTCATGGCCGAAGGTTACGGATTCGGCGCCGAAGGCGACTGGAAATCGGCCGCTCTCTACCGGACTGTATGGTTCATGACCCAGGGACTGCCTAAGGGCTGCTCCTTCCTTGAAGACTACACTCTGCACTTCGACGGCAAGCGCAGCGCCATACTGCAGGCGCACATGCTGGAGATTTGTCCTTTGATTGCCGCCGAAAAGCCGCGTCTGGAGGTTCACCATCTCGGCATAGGCATCCGCAAGACTCCCACCGCACGCCTTGTATTCACAAGCAAGGAGGGTAAGGGCGTTACCGCCACAGTCGTTGATATGGGCAACCGCTTCCGTCTTATCGTAAACGATGTAGATTGTATCAAACCTCAGCCGCTACCCAAACTGCCGGTTGCATCGGCTCTCTGGATCCCTGCTCCCGACTTTGAGACAGGCGCAGCCGCCTGGATTCTGGCCGGCGGAACCCACCATAGCTGCTTCAGCTACGACATCACTCCCGAATACTGGGAGGATTACGCCGAGATAGCAGGCATAGAGATGCTCCACATTAACGAGCGTACCACTATCGAGAGTTTCAAACGCGAACTTCGTATAAACGAGATCTATTACATGCTCAATAAAGCCCTGACCTGATATGGCATACGATCCTAAATCCGTTATTGAAAACGGCCGGGCCGTACTCGGAATAGAGTTAGGCTCGACCCGCATTAAGGCTGCACTGATAGACCCGGATCACAATCCTATTGCCCAGGGCAGTCATACCTGGGAGAATCAGCTTAAGGACGGGCTGTGGACCTACAGTATCGAAAGCATCTGGTCGGGACTACAGGACTGTTATCAGAGCTTGTGCAACAACGTAAGGGCAGAGTATGGCATAGAGATAGAGAATTTGGCTGCGATTGGCGTAAGCGCCATGATGCACGGCTATATGCCTTACGACAAAAATGGCAACATACTGGTGCCGTTCCGTACATGGCGCAACACCAACACCGCAAAAGCTGCCGCCGAACTCTCGGAGCTGTTCGTTTTCAACATCCCTCTGCGTTGGAGCATATCTCATCTCTATCAGGCTATCCTCGACAATGAGAAACATGTTAGGGATATAGACTTCCTAACCACTTTGGCCGGTTACATTCACTGGCAGCTTACGGATAAAAAGGTCCTTGGCGTAGGCGATGCATCGGGTATGATCCCTGTTGACCCTGCCACCAAAACCTACAATGCCACGATGGTGAAGAAGTTTGATAAGCTTATTGCCGCAAAGGGCTATCCCTGGAAACTGCTTGATATTCTGCCTGAATCGCTTGATGCCGGTCAAAATGCCGGCGTGCTTACCGAAAAGGGTGCACGCAAGCTGGATATAAAAGGACACCTGAAAGCCGGTGTTCCTCTCTGTCCTCCCGAAGGCGATGCCGGTACCGGTATGGTGGCCACCAATGCTGTCCGTCCGCGTACGGGCAATGTCTCGGCCGGCACATCCTCATTCTCCATGATCGTGCTTGAAAAAGACCTTAAGAAGCCGCATGAAGTTGTTGACATTGTCACCACCCCCGACGGAAGTCCTGTGGCCATGGTACACTGCAACAACTGTACATCGGACATAAATAACTGGGTAAGTCTATTCAATGAGTTTAATGAGATTATGGGTGTTAATGCCGATATGAACAAGATCTTTACAAACCTGTTCAACGTTGCACTCAAAGGCGATCCTGACTGTGGCGGAATAATTAGCTACAACTACATTTCAGGCGAACCCGTAACCGGTTTTGCCGAAGGCCGTCCGCTTTTCGTACGCTCGGCTACCGACAAGTTTAATCTGGCCAACTTTATGCGTACCCTGATAAACGGCGCTGTAGGAGTACTCAAGATCGGTAACGATGTCCTGTTCGAGGAAGAGAAGATCAAAGTGGACCGAATTACCTGCCACGGCGGTCTTTTCACCACACCCGGTGTGGGACAGCGTATTCTTGCCGCAGCACTTAACTCACCTATCTCCTCTATGGATACTGTCGGTGAGGGAGGTCCGTGGGGTATGGCCATCCTGGCATCATACATGGTTAACAACAAGAAAAAACAGTCTCTTGCCGAATTCCTTGATGATGTCGTCTTTGCCGGCAATACCGGAACATCAATATCCCCCACTCCCGAAGAAGTGGCCGGATTCAATGCCTATATTGAAAACTACAAGCAGTGTCTTCCCATTGAAGAGGCTGCCGTAAAGTTCAAAAGTTGAATCTGCAAGCTGTTGATACTAAGGTAAATC
>DDLZ01000063.1:12071-12724 GCA_002340405.1 Bacteroidales bacterium UBA2559 | reverse complement strand
CGTATGGCACGTATAGCTTACAGCGTTGGAAATACATGGCTGATAGCGTTTCTCTATCTCCTTCTGGCCTTTATAACAACACGGATTGTCGTACTGTTCCGGCTATTGCCCGCATCATTCCTCAAGGATAGTCCCCTTGGGTTTTTCATAATAACGGGAGGTGTTGCCCTGCTTATGGTCGCAGGTCACATTAACTATCACCGCACAGACCGCAAAGAGCTTACAATAATCACAGACAAGCCGCTTGAAAGAGAGTTGAAGATAGTGCTGATAAGCGATTTGCATTTAGGTTACCACAGCCGCACGGCCGAACTTAAGCGGTGGATTGAGACAATAAATGCGGAAAATCCCGACCTTGTACTTACCGCCGGTGACTTTGTGGACCGAAGTATGCGACCTCTCATTGAGGGCGGTTATGCCGAATATTTCCACCGTCTTAAAGCTCCCATCTGGACAGTCTTCGGAAATCATGAATACTACAGCAACGCTCACCAGGCCAAACAGTTCTTTGAAAAAGCGGGCATACGTCTGCTGCGCGATGAGAAAGCCGAATTCGGCGGCATAACGGTTGTCGGCCGCGATGACCGCACCAATCCTGCCCGCAAGCCTCTCAGCGCCATTGCCGATAATATTAAGGGATTCAGCATCCTGCT
>DDLZ01000063.1:7379-11907 GCA_002340405.1 Bacteroidales bacterium UBA2559 | reverse complement strand
TTAACGGGAATACCATCCACGCGGCTCTGATGACGGCCTCCTTCGAAGGGAGTGGAGAGATATTCGTCCATTATCTTACGGGCAGTATCGGTGTCTATAAAACGGCCGGGCATAACCAACACATTGGCATCGTTATGCTGACGAATAAGATGAGCCATCTCAGGGATCCAGCAGAGACCGGCACGGATACCCTGATGCTTGTTTAGGGTCATTGAGATACCCTGACCGCTGCCGCACATAGCTATCCCCTTCTCCACCTCGCCGCTCTCCATGCCGCGGGCCAGTTTATGGCCGAACTCGGAATAACTGCAGCTCTCCGGAGTGTAAGTTCCGTAGTCCTTATAATCCAGCCCCTTTTCCTCGAGATACTTTATAACGAACTGTTTTAGTTGGAAGCCGGCATGATCACATGCTATTCCTATCATATTTTGTTATGTTACTTAATTTCAGTTATAGTCAGTCGCCGGCTGTAACTTTTTTGACAGCCGACATCTGACATATTGTTATTTCAACATCGATTTTACCTGATTGTAAACATTTTCGGCCGTGAATCCCAGCTTCTCGTCCAATACTTTGTAAGGCGCCGAGAAACCGAATGAGTTTAGTCCCCAAACCTTACCATTGGAACCTGTCAGCCCCTCAAGTGTTACGGGCAGACCGACGGTCAGACCGAACTTGCGTCTGTTACCCGGTAAAATACTGCGCTGATATGCCTTGGATTGGCTGCGGAACAGTCCCTCGGAAGGAACACTAACTATACGGCATTTGATACCGTCGGCACGCAGAAGCTCGGCTCCGGCCACAAGGGTTGAAACCTCCGAACCCGATGCAAGCAGAATCACATCAAACTCATCATCGGAACCGGCCACAACGTATGCGCCTCTGGCTGCCTGACTGTAGTCATTGCCGGCAGGAAGCGTCTTGATGTTCTGACGGCTGAAGATAAGTCCGGTGGGCGTAGCGGTATTCTCCATTGCCAGCTTCCATGCCTGAGTCGTCTCATAACTGTCGGCGGGACGCAGGACCAGCATTGAGTTCTTACCCTTATGGTTCCTGAGTTTCTCCATAAGACGAATCTGTGCCTCCTGCTCAACCGGCTCATGGGTAGGACCATCCTCACCTACGCGGAACGAGTCATGTGTCCAGATGAACTTGACCGGAAGCTCCATCAGAGCTGCCATACGTACTGCGGGTTTCATATAGTCTGAGAATACGAAGAATGTGCCGCAGGCAGGGATCACACCACCGTGCAGGGCCATACCCATGCAGCAACAGGCCATTGTGAACTCAGAGACTCCCGCCTGGAAGAATGCACCTGAGAAATCGCCCTTGACCATATTCTTGGTATGTTTCAAGAATCCGTCGGTCTTATCGGAGTTGCTGAGGTCGGCGCTGGCGCAGATCATATTGGGAACCTGCTGAGCCAGCTGGCTCAGAACTGCTGCCGATGCAGAGCGTGTAGAGTCGTCGGCTTTCTGCTCAACCTTGCTCCAGTCAACCCTGGGAGCCTTGCCGCTGAACCATTCCTTAAGCAGCGCAGCCTTTTCGGGATTGGCTGCTTCCCAGGCGGCATTGCGGGCATACTTGGCATCCATGATTTTGCGGAGTTGCCTGGCACGGGCTGAATAGAGTTTCTGAACCTCGGGGAATATCTGGAAAGGATTCTCGGGATCACCGCCCAGAGCCTTTACAGTGTTTACATAGGCATCGCCGCCCAGAGGCGCGCCGTGAGTCTTGCAGCTACGCTCATAGCTGGTACAATCGGCCTTGAGAGCGCCCTTACCCATAATGCACTTACCTATAATAAGGGTAGGCTTGCCATTGGCTATCTGCGCCATTGACAGAGCAGCGCGTATCTGATCAACATCGTTACCGTCTATCTCATATACATTCCAATCCCAGGCGCGGTATTTTGCTGCCGTATCCTCGGATGTGACAACACTGGTCTCGGTTGAGAGCTGTATATCATTGGAATCGTAGAACATTATAAGGTTGTCAAGTCCCAATGTGCCTGCTATACGGCCTGCACCCTGGCTGATCTCTTCCTGTATGCCTCCGTCCGATATATAGGTGTATATCTTGTGGTCCATGATCTCCTCACCCAAAATGGCTGCAAGACGTTTCGCGGCAATGGCTGCGCCTACTGCATAGACATGTCCCTGTCCCAGCGGGCCCGATGTGTTCTCCACACCGCGAGCAACATCCAACTCCGGATGGCCGGTTACGGGTGAATCCCACTGACGCAGTGTAGCTAGTTCCTCCATGCTGTACTTACCTATAATCGCAAGTTGCGCATAGAGCATGGGAGCCATATGACCGGGATCCAGAAAGAAACGATCGCGACCAAAGAACTTCATATTGCGGGGATCATACTCCAAAAACTCGCTGTAAAGCACATTTATAAAATCGGCACCGCCCATAGCACCGCCGGGGTGACCTGATTTAGCCTTCTCGACCATTGATGCAACCAGAATACGGATATTATCGGCTGCCTTGTTCATCAATTCTTTACTGTTCATATTTATAATTGTTTAATTGAATTCTTACGGATATGCAAAATTAGCAAATAAAATGGCATTACACAGAGCCCATAACCTTTTTATAATGACAATTTGACATGAGCATCCAACTTCGGTATCAGATTGACACTCTTACTATGTCAGCTTATAGATATGGTTGTTCAAAAATCAACATTATTTGATTACTTTTGCGTGAAACCACAGTAACCAATCTGAAATGAAAAAATATCCGTTTGCCGCCTTATTGTTGATAATTCCGCTGTTCATCAGTTCACAAGTCATTAAGAAAGAGGATATCAACGCTGACAATCTTTACAATTTCAGCGGCAGTATGACCGAATATTTTGACCCGCAAGTCAGATATACTAAGGCTCCCAAAGGGTTCAAACCCTTCTATCTCAGCCACTACGGCCGCCACGGTTCACGCTATCTGCTGAATGCCTCACAATACAATGAACCCTACAATATTTTAAAACAGGCTTCCGATGAGGGCAAGCTGACGGAATTCGGCAAGTCCGTTATGGACCGTCTCGAAATAATGAAGAACGATGCCGACGGCCGTCTTGGTGACCTGACCCAAAAAGGTCAGACACAGCACAGAGGCATTGCACGCCGTATGGTGAAAAACTTTCCTGAGATATTCAACAGCAGATCGACCATAGCAGCCCGCTCCACCACATCGCACAGGGTTATGGCCAGCATGACATCGGCCTTGATGGAGTTTTCAGTCCTGCTGCCAAAGATGAACATTGACTTTGACAACAGCGACTACGACAGAGGATATATGAATTATGAGGATATGGCAATAAGCCGTGCCAAGAACAGCCGTGAAAAGAGTATTGCAGTAGCGGAGTTCAACGCCCGCCACACCCATCCCGAACGTCTTATGGCTGCTCTTTTCACTGACACCACATTTATAACCAGATATGAAAGGAGCACCGCTGCCACACTTTCAGGAAGATTTGACGGAGGTCAGGAGATCAGAACAACCGTATTAAGCACGCAAAATCGTTCAGTCAATCTCTATAACCAAATTTATGAGGTTGCCGCCAATATGGGGAGCCATGACCTGGGTTTCAATCTGGACGATGTTTTTACATACGAAGAGTGGTATGATAATTTCCTGCAGAACAATATCTACTGGTATTCGGTATCGGCTTTCAGCCCCTTCACCCAAAACATTGTCCCCTACGGCCATGCCACCCTGCTGCAGGACTTTTTGGACAAGGCAGACCGGGCCATCACTGCCGACACCCCGAACGCCAATCTGCGTTACGGACATGATACTGCTCTGTTCCCCCTGCTCTGCTTGATGGAGGTTAACGACTGCGCATGGGCCCCCGATGATCTTGAGAAAGTTGCCGACAAGTGGGTGGCATACAACATTGTATATATGGGAAGCAATCTGCAATTGGTGTTCTTCAAAGATAAGAAGGGAACGATTCTGGTCAAGGCTCTGCTTAACGAAATNNTTGCTACAGGGATAAAAAAGGCAGGGAGTTCCCCTATTTCTACGAATGGAATAAAGTTGAAAAATACTATCGCGCCAAACTTGATTACTGGGAGACTAAAAAGGAAGAACTCTCAAACAACATATAATTTATGGAAAAGAGACTTGTAATAGGTATAGACATAGGCGGTCAGTCAACAAAATGCGGTGTAGTCAACGAGAACGGCACAATTCTGGAGCAATGTACAATCACATCGCTTCTGACAGACCTTGACGGGTACATTGCTCTGCTGGCCGATACGGTCCGTACACTTGTCGGCAAAACGGTATCAAAGGGTACCGTAATCAAAATAGGTGCAGGCGCTCCAAACGCCAATTTCTACAAAGGAACCATAGAGTATGCCCCAAACCTCAGGTGGGCAAGAGATCCCGACGGAGAGCCGGCTGTCATTCCTTTTGCCGATATGCTGTCAAATGCAACCGGGCTGCCTGTTGTCCTGACAAACGATGCCAATGCTGCCGCTCTGGGCGAAAAGACTTACGGTGCAGCCCGCGGCCT
>DDLZ01000063.1:0-7372 GCA_002340405.1 Bacteroidales bacterium UBA2559 | reverse complement strand
CATGTATGCGTGGTGCCCGATGGAAGAGAGTGCGGCTGCGGACTGAAGGGCTGTCTGGAGACCTATGCAAGCGCTATCGGTGTGGCAAGAACAGCCGTACAACTGCTCAATGAGGATTCCCGCCCAAGTCTGCTACGGTCAATCAAAAAGGAGACCCTATCCTCAAAGAGTGTCTATGACGCAGCCGTCAAAGGTGATATCATAGCAAAAGAGATTTTTACTCAAACAGGCCGTATTCTAGGTCACGCCTTCGCCGATTTTGTTAAGTTCAGCTCGCCTCAGGCCATAGTGCTGTTCGGAGGCCTGACCAAATCGAGAGAGTTCTTTCACGATGAGATGGTCAGGGCTATGAACAAGAACCTGATGCCGATTTGGAAGAACAAAATCGAGATACTCTATTCAACACTGAACGAATCCGATGCCGCTATTTTGGGAGCATCATCTCTGGCCTGGTAAAATGAAGATAGGTTTTGACGCCAAAAGGCTTTACAACAACTTTACCGGACTCGGCAACTACAGCCGTACCGCTATTGACATTCTCACGGAATCATTCCCTGAGAACGAATACCTGCTGTACACACCCAAGATAAAAGAGAACCACGTCACCTCTCCATATTTGAACAGGAAAGGCTGTCGCACCATATTGCCCAAATCTGTAATCCGGGGCAGTCTGTGGAGAACATTCCGTCTTGCATCGGAAGCAAAAAAAGATGGCGTTGACCTTTTTCACGGCCTTTCGAACGAATTGCCCGTAGGGCTGGATATACCTTCCGTGGTCACCATACACGATGTAGCGTTCAGAACCTTCCCCGACATGTACCACAGAACGGATATAATAACCTATAACCTGAAATGGCGGTATGCATGCAGGAATGCCGACAGGATCATTGCCATAAGCGAATCCACCAAACAAGATATCATTAGATTCTACGATGTTGACCCCGCAAAGATTTCCGTCGTTTACCAGCCGGTCAACAAAATATTCTACTCGCAGAAAGAGTGCGGATCGCCCCCTCAGGAGTTGGCCGAACAGATAGGTGAGCAACCGTTTATGCTGTATGTAGGCTCAATCAATTCGCGCAAAAACCTGCTGGGGGCCGTGAGAGCTCTGGAGCTGTTACCCGGAGAGCTTAGAATCCCGCTTGTGATAGTCGGCGATGGCAGAGAGTACAAGCAAAAGGTCATGAGCTACATAGCAAAACAGAGACTCGAGGATATGACAATTTTCATGCCGGGAAAGACCATTTACGAACTGAAATACCTCTACCGTAACGCACGTCTGTTGGTCTATCCCTCGTTCTATGAGGGATTCGGGCTTCCGGTCGTTGAAGCCCTGCTCTCCGGATGTCCCGTAGTGACAAGCAACCTGTCGTCACTGCCCGAAGCGGCGGGTCCCGCCTCAATGCTGGCCGACCCAAACAACCCGGAAGAAATTTCGGATAAAATGAGAATGATACTGTCTGACGAGACGTTCCGTACCAAAATAGCCTATGAAGGACTTAGATATGCTGCCGAACGATTCAATCCGCAAAGACTGGCAAAAGAACTGATGGAGGTTTACCGGCACACCTTGACCTGATCAACCCGATTTGGCCTAAAAAGAAAAAGGAGACAACTTTTTTGCTGTCTCCTTAATTTTAGTACGGATATTGTTACTCCTCAGTAGGAATATTCTGTGTGGGAATATCCTGAATTTCGATAGGAGAATCAAATGTTGTAGCCGGTGATTCGGGATTGACTGCCTGAGTCTCAATAGCCTCACCCTCCATGACTGAACCTCTGTTTACAGCCATGGGCTTTGAAACATAAGCCGTAACAATACTGAGACAAGCAATAAGGATTATCAAAGTCCAGGTAGTTTTCTCAAGTATATCGGTCGTTTTGCGGACACCCATAAACTGGTTTGACGATGCAAAACCGGCTGCCAGTCCGCCTCCCTTTGAATTCTGGATTGTGACTATAAAGCACAGGAACAGTGCCAGAACCACGATAATAATAAGCAATTTAATAAACATTATTTTATTCTGTATTTTCTGTTTTTTGATTAATTCTGATCAATTTCTCCAAATACCGGATTTGGTCCGCAAAGTAAATGCTTTTATTCGGAAAATTCAAATAAAGAGAGCGAATAATTTCCAAAGCCTTGTCATACCTATGTTGTTTCAGATAGATGCGCGCCAAAGTCTCAGTAAAGAAAGAATCATCTATAGTGTCGGGGTCAAACTCATCATAAGACTCATCGGCCGGGCCGGACACCGAACCGGAAGTCTGACAAGGCTGAGGACCGGAAACAGACCCGGTATCCGGGGCTTCAGCTTCGTCCGGTCTATTTTTGAGATAGGTCTCGGCATAATCGGTCGGAAGAGACAATGGAAGCAGAGATGTGTCGTTTGACCCATCGCCCTTCTCATCCAGGAACGAATTCAGCAATGAGATCAATCTGCTATCCTTATCATTCTCCATCACCAATTGGCCACTGTAGCGTTAAAAACCTGATCGATTATATCATCTATCATCTGCTGTACAAGTTCTTCCTGCACCGATGCAAGCTGTTGGCTGGAATCGTACTCCCTTGTGGCCGAGAAGCTCCTTTCAAAATCATCATCATGATGCTTATTATTGACGAACTTGACTTTAACCGACATTCTAAGTTGCACCATTGACGAATAACCTGTAGCCGATATCGACTTGTTTGTCTGGTCATACGACGTGATCTCACCGGATATGACAAGGTCGCCGTCACGCTTCACCTGACGCAGCTTGGTCTGCCGGTTATAGATATCGCTTATCGAGGTATTGAACATGGGTGACATAGGTCCCCACTGATATGTTGCACGGTTCTGAAAAGTCTCGATTGTAATAGTTTTGATGACATTGTAGTCAATTGACGATGCGTTCAGTTTATACGAAGGCACGCATGACATAACACCCGATGCCATGAAAAACAGTGTCGCAACTATTATCAATACCCGGCTTCTCATTCCAGATTATACTCTTTTATCTTCCTGTAAAGCGTACGTTCCGATATATTCAGGTCGGCAGCAGCATCTTTACGTTTACCGCCATGTTTTGCCAAAGCCCGTCGTATCATATCTTTTTCAACCTCATCTAGCGAAAGAGTCTCCTCCACATAGACCTCTGTATCCTGAATATCATTAACCGTTATTGTGGAAGGTTTAATACCGGAAGGTACCGAAGATATTGTTTCACTCGGAGCAATGATCGATACAGGCTGAGAATGAATATTCTGAGTACTTTTAGTCAGGTTGCTCACCTGCGTCTTTAAGTCCGTCACGTCCTTCCGAAGGTCAAACAGAACCTTGTATAGTATTTCGCGCTCGTCACGGAAAGTACTCTCTTTATATCCGCCGGGCATCGGAATCGGCAGCATAGGACCCGGAGTTTCAGGCAGATAACTTTGCAACATCTCAGCAGTGACCACACGCTGCCTGGCCATTATAGATATCTGCTCGATTATATTCTTGAGCTGTCTGACGTTGCCGGGCCAACTGTAGGAGAGTGCAAGCTGCTTTGCATCATCGGACAGCTGGATGGCCGGCATACGGTACTTTTCGGCAGAATCGGCGGCAAACTTACGGAATAGCAGCAGAATGTCTTCACCGCGATCACGCAGTGCCGGAATCTTTATGGGTATAGTGCTCAGACGATAGAACAGGTCTTCACGGAAACGGCCCTGCTCTATGGCTTTCTGAAGATTGACATTGGTGGCAGCGACTATACGGACATCGGTCTTTTCAACTGTCGAAGAACCCACTCTGATAAACTCTCCGGTCTCCAGCACACGTAATAGACGGGCCTGTGTGGCAAGCGGCATTTCGGCAACCTCATCCAAAAAGATAGTTCCGCCGTCGGCTTCGCCAAAATAACCCATCCTGTCGTTTATGGCATTGGTAAACGACCCTTTTACATGTCCGAAAAGCTCGGAATCAATGGTTCCTTCAGGTATGGCGCCGCAGTTAACCGCCAGATATTTCTTTGATTTTCGGGTACTGTTATCATGTATTATTCTGGGGATTACATCCTTTCCCGAACCGCTTTCACCTGTAATAAGCACAGTCAGATCAGTTGGGGCCACCTGTATGGCCACATCAATCGCCCTGTTAAGTTCGGGAGCATTCCCGATAATACGGAAACGCTGCTTCATTCTCTGTAATTCTTCCAAATTCATACCTAATCCTGAATAGACTGACAAAAATACACGTTTTTACCCGAACCATAAAATCCGACATATTTTTTTAAGCAACAATTTACCTATATTAGCATAAATATGTAATGGAAATTAACGGCATTTACGAAAAAATTATGGCTACCTTTGTGAATATAAAGCATGGAACNNTTTTTTAACCCTGGCACGTCCTCTGTTTGACACAGAGGAATGGAGAAGCCTGAAAGGTCTCATTTACGACGGCATTAATGCCGGGATATATGATACCGATTCGCATGGTATCTCTGTTTTGGAACGCTGCATAAGGACCGGACTGGTACTGCTTGACAAGACCGGACTGAAAAGAGCTCCTCTGTTGACCGTACTGTTCGACCCCATGATCCGGAGCGGAAATATTGAGCATGACCAGTTGGAGACTCTGTTCGGCGAGGATACGGCCGGACTCATGAAGGGTATGAGCCGTGTCAAAGGCCTCTATTCCAAACACGACTCGATAGCCGATGACAATTTCCGTAAGCTGCTCATCTCGTTTGCCGAAGATATAAGGGTAATAATCTGTCTCATAGCTGACCGTTACGTACTAATGCATATGTTATCCAACACTTCCGATGTGGAATACAGACTGCGCGTAACCGAGGAGTGCCGCCTGCTCTACACTCCGATGGCGCATCGGCTGGGACTATACGCCATAAAGAGCGAGCTGGAAGACATGACTTTGAAGTATGAGCACCGTGACGTTTATGATGACATAGCCCATCAACTCAACGAGACCAAAAGAGCACGGGAAGCCTACATACAGTCCTTTATCACACCGGTCAAACAGCGTCTTGAAGAGGCCGGACTGAAGTTTACCATAAAAGGCCGAACAAAATCCATTTACAGTATATGGAATAAAATGAAGGCCCAAAACACCACCTTTGACAACATATACGACCTTTTTGCCATACGCATAATTCTGGATTCGCCTCTTGAAAAAGAGAAAGCCCAGTGTTGGCAGGTTTACAGCATAGTAACCGACATGTTCCAGCCTAACCCGAAACGCCTGCGTGACTGGCTGAGCATTCCCAAAAGCAATGGCTATGAATCCCTTCATATCACGGTCAACGGACCTGAGAACCGATGGGTAGAGGTCCAGATACGGACCCGCCGTATGGATGATATTGCCGAGCGAGGACTTGCTGCCCACTGGTCATACAAGGGTATCAAAAGCGAAGGCAAGGCTGACAGCTTGATGAATGACATACGTGAAATTCTGGAACATGACACCCCTTCCGATGAGCTTTGCAAAAAGTTCGCCATGAATATGTACCAGGAGGAGATTTTTGTCTTCACCCCGGGCGGTGAGGTACGGCAGTTTCCCAAAGGCGCCACGGTGCTTGACTTCGCATTCTCCATACATACAAAGCTGGGGCTTACATGCACCGGCGCACTTATAGGCGGACGCAATGTACGTATCAGCCATAAGTTAAAGAGCGGCGACACGGTCGAGGTCATCACATCGGCCTCACAAAAGCCCAGACTTGACTGGCTGAACATTGTGGTTACATCAAAAGCCAGAATGAGCATCAGGCAGGGTATCAAAGAGATAGAGAACCGAAAAGCTCAAGCAGGCAAGGAACTGTTCTATCGCCGCTTTAAAAACCGTAAGATAGATATTTCGGAAAGCGAAATGTCCCGTCTCATAACCCGCATGGGCTACAAGGCACAGACTCCCTTCTTCCATGCATTGATCGAAGAGGAGATTACCATCGATGATGTCTTCAAGGAATATGAAAAAATGGTCAGCGCATCGCAGATCGTACAAGAGGTGCACAGCGCTCAGGATTTTGATATAGAGAAGACCTTTGCCGAATCCGAAAAGCTTACCTCATCGGACAGTGATGTACTGGTAATCGGAGACGGGCTTACCGGACTCGATTTCAAGATGGCCGGATGCTGTAACCCTATATACGGCGACAACGTAGTGGGCTTTGTCAGTGTCAACTCCGGCATCAGGATACACCGGACCAACTGTCCTAACATAATAAGAATGCAGGAACGGTATCCCTACCGGATAGTCCGTGCCCGATGGGCCGGCAAGAGCGGCAATCAATACAGTATCACACTCTCTATCACCGGACAGGATGATATAAGCATCTTATCAAACATTTCATCAATAATAAACAAGGAACCCGACACACTGCTGCGCTCAATCAGCATAGATTCTAGCGGAGGTCTTTTTAAAGGCCATCTGACAGTCCTGGTAAGCGACCTCTCGTCACTCCAAAAACTGATTAAAAAAATCCGTCAGGTCAAAGGCGTAAGGGAAGTAGAACGCACAGGCTGACAAACAGGGTCCGCCACAAGAATCAAGACGAACTAAAACTTTGGGATTAATGCAGGCAGTTCGCTCAGTGATGATACCGTGGCGTCCGGATGACACTCCTGTTCTGCCCAGCCGATGCCCTTGAGCCAAACGGTACGGCATCCCGTTTTTTGTGCGGGAATAATATCATTCCCTGCCGAATCTCCGACCGCCAGCGTTACATGGGGTTCAAATCCCAAAACCGACAGACCTAAAGCGAATATTTCGGGATCCGGTTTACGTATGCCGACAACACTTGACTCCACAACATCCTTAATAAGTCCGTCAAGCCCGAATTCTCTCAATACGGCATGCATATTACCGTAAAAGTTGGTCACAAGAACAACAGGCAGATACTCCGTTATCTCTGAAAGAGCCGGTTTTGATACAATCCTTATATTGTCGGTCACACTCTCATAACAAAAATTCAGAATGGAATCGGCATCAATATTCTCTATTCCGTGCCGTTCCAGATACTCCTTCTGCAGGGCTGTCTTAATCTCAAGGGTTTTTCGGAAAGTATAATTGGGATTGATCATACGGTTACGGCCGAGAGTGCGTTCGGCGTTTACATAGGCATCGCGCAGCAACTCATCAGAGAGGTCAACACCGCACAGACTATATGCTTTTCGAAACATATTGTACCAGTGGACACCATCGGTATCGACAGTACCTCCAAAATCAATCATCAGACCCCTTATCATTATGCTTTCCTGTTTTTATAAACAATATTCAAATAGTTATAGTCTGTTTGTAGCAAAACAGCCACTGCTCTCTGGTTTCTAAGCAGCGGCTGTTTGTATTACAATATTTACTTATCTATCCTTAATTCCGCAGCACTT
>DDLZ01000058.1:6375-7768 GCA_002340405.1 Bacteroidales bacterium UBA2559 | reverse complement strand
CACGGTACTCCATCGGTCCGGGATTGCCGCTGCAGGCAGCATCCACGGCCAATGCCTGAAGACAAACCTCAGGCGGAAGCTGTTTGCGCTTTTTACTCTGCTTTTTTCTTGTGGCAGGAGTCTTCTTTTCAAAATACAGTTCAGGCGGTGACATAAGGGCTTCATCGGCCTCTTCACGTGTGGGGAATCCCTTATAGACGGCACCCTTCCATCCTTCGACCTGATTGCGGCACTCTTCCCATGAATCATAGATTCCGGGGTTAAGGCCTATCCAGACTACATAGAATTTGTTTTTGGGTGCCATATCATTTTGCTTGTTACATCATTCTGTCCGTCACATTCTTTCGGGGACCTCAATATTGAGCAGTCCCATTCCCAGACGGATGACCTTACTCACATTTTCGGCCAGCACAATGCGAAAACGTTTCAGTTCGGCATCAGGTTCATGCATAATGCTGTAATCATGGTAAAACTGGTTGAATTCACGGGCCAGGTCGTAGCAGTAGTTGGCTATTACCGACGGGTTGAAATCATCGGCAGCCTGACGTACTGTTGCATCGAACTCACCCAACATTTGGACAAGGCCGATCTCTTTTTCCGATATGGCAGCATCGATATGGGCACCGGTCGAAGTGTTGTAACCTTCTTCGGCAGCCTTGCGCATCACCGAGCGTATGCGGGCGTGGGTATATTGTATGAACGGACCTGTATTGCCGTTGAAATCGATGGATTCCTTGGGGTTGAATGTCATGTTTTTGCGGGCGTCAACTTTCAGGATGAAATACTTCAAGGCACCCATTCCAACGATTCGTACAATATTATCGGTCTCTTCCTTACTCAGTCCGTCCAGTTTGCCCAACTCCATCGATGTAGCGCGGGCTGTCTCAATCATCTCATCCATCAGGTCATCGGCATCGACCACCGTTCCCTCACGGCTCTTCATCTTGCCTTCGGGAAGTTCTACCATGCCATATGAGAAATGTACCAGATCCTTGCCCCACTTGAACCCAAGACGGTCCAGTAATATTGAGAGAACATGGAAATGGTAATTCTGCTCATTGCCCACAACATAGATCATGCGGTCAATAGGGTAATCTTCAAAGCGCAGCTTGGCGGTGCCTATATCCTGAGTCATATAGACCGAAGTGCCGTCACTCCTGAGCAGCAGTTTCTGGTCTAATCCCTCTTCAGAGAGGTCAGCCCATACCGAGCCGTCATCTTTGCGGAAAAAGAGTCCCTTTTCAACCCCCTCCATCACGGTCTCCTTGCCCTCAAGATAGGTTTCTGACTCATAGTATATCTTGTCAAAACTTACTCCGAGCCGGCGGTATGTCTCATCAAATCCCTCATAGACCCAACCGTTCATCTTCTCCCAAAGGGCACAGACATCAGG
>DDLZ01000058.1:0-6275 GCA_002340405.1 Bacteroidales bacterium UBA2559 | reverse complement strand
CGGAGACGTTTGTCGAACTCCACGTAGTAATCACCCACCAGATGATCGCCTTTCATGCCCGTTGATTCAGGTGTTGCTCCATTGCCCCATTTGAGCCATGCCAGCATGGATTTACATATATGAATGCCGCGGTCATTGACAATGTTCGTCTTGACGACACGGCAGCCGTTGGCGGCGATTATGTTAGACAGTGCGCTCCCCAACAGGTTGTTACGTACATGACCCAGGTGAAGCGGTTTATTGGTGTTGGGCGACGAATACTCAATCATTACCAAAGGGGCGTCATCGGCAGCTTTTACCATACCGAAAGCGGTGTCCGAGTTGATCTCATTCAATGTTTCGACCCATCTCTGATGCGATATTAAAAAGTTCAGAAAGCCTTTGATGACATTATAACCGCTCACCGCATCAGAATTGGATTTAATCCATTCGCCAATCTCGGCAGCCGTCTGTTCGGGTCCCTTACGTGAACTTTTCAGGTAGGGGAACACCACCACGGTAAGGTGTCCTTCAAATTCTTTCCTAGTTTTCTGGACTTGTACTGACGATTCATCGATTTCAAGTCCGTACAAATCCTTAACTGCCTGCGCGGTCAGACCGGCTATCAGAAATTCTGTTTTCATATATTGTTTTTGGAGTTGGCAAAGTTACTGAAAAAAAGGCTAATTTTGCGGCCTGTCACCTTATAAATGGAAAAGTATGTATAAAATGCCGCCGGTAACGAAAAACCTTTTAATAATAAATGTGCTTGTCTGGATGGGCACCTTAGCGCTCCGCAAGTACGGGATTGACCTGAACGACCTGTTTGGGTTACACTTCTTCAAGGCATCGACCTTCGGAATATGGCAGCTGGTAACCTACATGTTTCTGCATGAAGGATTCCAACATATATTCTTCAATATGTTTGCAGTCTGGATGTTCGGCCGTATCATGGAGGTAGAATGGGGCTCAAAGCGGTTCCTTATTTTTTATCTGCTCTGTGGTATAGGAGCCGGTCTGACACAGGAGTTATGCCAGCTTGTACACTATGAGATGGTGTTATCACGATATTCCACAGTAAATATGGGCGGGATCATTGTTCCCATGTCGGTATTCCTGGATGAGATTGTNNAAGGCAAAATGGCTTGTTATCGGGTATGTGATACTTGAACTTGGACTGGGTATCAGACAAAATGCAGCCGATAATGTTGCCCATTTTGCCCATCTTGGAGGGATGCTTGCAGGATTCCTCATCATGCTCTATTGGAAACGCAAGGATCGCAGACGTGACGATAATAATATGACATTTTCATGGTAATGGCACTGATAGATGATTTAAAAAACCGATACCGGAACGGTGACGTACTTACCCGTCTGCTGTTTATCAACATCGGAGTTTTCGTACTCTTGTTGTTGCTGGACATAACCTTCACTCTTATTACAGTCGGCAGAACCGGATTTGCGGCAGAACTGTTTCAGTATCCATGGAACCCTGCAATTTTGCTCCTTAGGCCCTGGACGCCGATAACGGCATTGTTCACCAGTTACGGGCTTTGGAATTTTCTGTTTAATATGTTGACACTCTACTGGATAGGCAGTCTGTTTCAAAAGTTTTTTACCAACACCCATTTGCGTGGACTCTACATTATAGGCGGTTTAACAACTATGGCTTGCTATACGGGGATTATGCTTATCCCTGCGTTTAGGTTCAAGGATTGGTCTCAAACTATGCCCATGACGGCAGCTTGCATTCTTTCGATAGCAGTTGCATTGGCTTTCAGAGCACCTGAACACAAGGAGACCATTCCACTGATAGGAGAGGTAAAAATAAAATATATTGTCATCATATTGGCTATTATTGATATAGCCCTGTTGCCTAAAACCAATCCTGCCACTGACTTAGCCTATATAGGTGCTGCGGCAGCCGGATTTATGTTTAACCGTTTGCTCCGCAAAGGAGTTGACATAACCAAGCCGGTGACAGTTTTTTTTGTTTGGATAGATAATCTTATAAACCGCTGGAAGAAAAGAAGGAAATAACTCCTGATGAAACTGATAGGTAAAATATTAGTATATCTGATTTGGGCGGTGAATTGGGTAATATCTCTGCTTCTTGTATTCAGTTGTTACGGTTCGCTTGCCGCCCCTATGGGACAATGGCCGTTTGCTTCGCTCTCCGGTCTTGCCTTCCCGTTTCTTTTTGCGACAAACCTATTGTTTCTGCTTTTCTGGCTTTTATTGTGGCGTAAAGGAGCGCTATTACCGTTGATTACGCTGCTCGTTTGCATCGGACCGACTCTGAAATACTGCCCTATACATCTTCTGGCCCCTCGCCGTGCGGCTGATGCGGATCTCACCGTGGTTTCCTACAACACTGAGAGTTTCGGAACCCGTGTTAACAAGGAGTGGAGCGTAAAAAATCCCGTTCTGCTTCATGCTCTGGGATTTGAAGCCGATATTATTCTCATACAGGAGACCCATGCTAATATTGTAAGAGCTGCAAAACGCGACAAGGACATCTCGGCTGATTATCCTTACATAGAAACCGAAAGTACGACAAGCGGTCAAACGTGTATGTCGAAATTTCCCATAATTCACGCTGAAACCTTCTATTTTGAAGACAGCAGGAACTCCTGCCAGTATTTGCGCATACTGTTGCCGACCGAGGATACATTGGCCGTTTACAATTGTCACTTACAGTCCAACCATTTGAAAAAGGACGAATTGGCTGAATACCGACAGTTTATAGAAAAACCCACTGACAGTACTCACTACAGGGCATCCAAAACTGTGCTCAAAAAGCTGTTGGAATCCACCTCCTTGCGCGCCGGGCAGGCACGCATGATAGCCGATATGGCCGGAACCGAGACGGCACGATATTTCATCGTCTGCGGTGACTTTAATGATACTCCCTTTTCATTCTCGCATCGTCTGTTTGACCGCTTTATGAATGATGCCTTTTCCCGGTCCGGAGTAGGACCGGGAATCACCTATCATGAGTATCGGCTCTATTATCGCATTGACCACATATTTTGCAGTCGTAACATGACTCCGTTGCACACATGGGTTGATCGTCGCAATAAAGATAGTGACCACTATCCTGTTATTTCCAAAATTAAATTGGTAAAATAGTGATGCCTTAAAGTAAGGCGGATTGAAAAAATACCTATATTTGCACCTTTGAAATTTTACGCGCACGTTAAGAAATATAATTAACACAAAATAAAGTATGCAAAACAAAGGATTCGTAAAGGTTTTAGCGATAGCTCTGACACTTGTATGTCTCTTCTATCTCTCCTTTACATTCAAGACGCGCAGCATAGAAAAACGCGCTAAGCAGAGTCAGGACGAGCAGGCCTACCTGGATTCTGTAATGAATAAAAAGGTCTGGTTGGGTATATATTCGTACAAGGAGTGTCGTGAAATGCAGATCGGCCTCGGACTTGACCTTAAAGGCGGCATGAATGTCGTTCTTGAAGTATCAATTCCTGACGTAGTGAAGGCTCTTGCCAACAATTCCACAGAACCTGCCTTTACCTCCGCCCTTGATGCAGCCAAGAAACGCTCGGTAAGCAGTCAGGAGAACTTTGTTGATATATTTGCCCAGGAGTTCAAAACACTCAATCCCGGCATGAATCTCAACCAGTTCTTTGCCACATCGGCACTTAAGGAGCGTATCCATGTTCAGAGTACCGATGAGGAGGTGATTGCAGTATTGAAGGAAGAAGTCAATTCGGCTATTGACCACTCCTTTATAGTATTGCGTACACGTATTGACCGTTTCGGTGTTGCTCAGCCCAATATTCAGGAGCTTGCAGGAAGACGGGGCCGCATCATGATCGAACTTCCCGGTATAAAGGAACCTGAACGTGTCAGAAAGCTTCTGCAGGGCTCCGCTAATCTGGAATTTTGGGAGTGCTATAAATATGAAGAGATTGTCGATGTATTAAACAATGTTGACAACCGTCTGCGTTTGGCTTTAGAAGATGCCGATGTTGAGACAGTAACTGAAAATGAAGACTCACAATTGATCGTTGAGGAGGCTCAGGCTGATGTTGATACCAGCCGTGTGGGACAGATACTTGCAGGCGAGGAGGTTCGGACTGATGAGACTCTTCAATCTGCCGAGCAGATGGAGGCTTTGCGCAAGAGCAATCCTCTGTTGGCGCGCCTCAACCCGCCCCCATATCAGGGCTCCAGCATAGTAGGTATCAGTCACTACAGTGATACGGCTGAGGTTAACCGTATGCTTGAAATGCCCGAGGTTGCAACTTTGCTGCCACGTGACTTGAAACTTTTCTGGGATGTCAAGGCGTTCGACGAGAATGAACAATATTTTGAACTTCATGCAATTAAGGTTACCACAAAAAATGGTCAGCCTGCATTAACCGGTGATGTTGTATCGGACTCAAAGGCCGACTTTGATCAACATGGCAATCCCTCAGTCAGCATGACCATGAATACCGAGGGCGCACGTCGCTGGGCAACTATTACTAAGCAGAATGTCGGCCGTTTCATAGCAATCGTACTTGACGGTTACGTATATAGCGCACCTAAGGTGAGTCAGGAGATTACCGGTGGCAGTTCACAGATTACGGGTAATTTTACGGTTGAAGATACTCAAGACCTTGCCAACGTGCTCAAGTCCGGTAAGATGGCTGCTCCGGTGCGTATCGTACAGGAGGATATTGTAGGTCCGTCACTTGGTCAGGAATCAATTAAGAAGGGTTTTACCTCTTTTATAATTGCTTTCATCATACTGATGATCTATATGTGCTCCATCTATGGAATCATTCCGGGTATGATTGCAAACGGTGCGCTTCTGCTCAACCTCTTTTTCACACTGGGTATTCTGGCGTCGTTCCAGGCAGCCCTTACCATGTCAGGTGTTGCGGGTATTGTGCTTACCTTGGGTATGGCGGTCGATGCCAACGTGCTTATTTATGAACGTACCAAAGAGGAACTGCGTATAGGAAAGAGTGTTCAGAATGCACTTTTTGACGGTTACAAGAACGCCTTCTCGGCCATCTTTGACTCTAACTTTACCTCTATAATCACCGGTATCATTCTGTTCTATTTTGGTACGGGACCTATCCGCGGATTTGCTACCACCTTGATTATAGGTATTTTATGTTCATTCTTCACAGCAGTATTCCTGACACGTGTTGTCTATGAACACTTCCTTGAGAGGGGCAAACTGCATAATCTGACATTTGTTACAGGTTTTTCCAAAAACCTTATGCAGAACACCAATTTCAGATTCATGGAGAACGCAAAAAAGGCATTCGTTGTATTTGGAGTCATTATTGTAGTCTGTATAACAACCGTTTCCGTACACGGACTCAGCAAGAGTCTCGGTATTGATTTTACCGGAGGCCGTAACTTTGTGGTACAGTTTGAAGAGCCTGTCGAGCCTGAGGAGATCCGATCAATCCTTAATGATGTGATTACCGAGGACAATGTTCAGGCCATAGCTTTGGGTACTGATCACAAGACAATCCGTATCTCAACCAACTACCGTATTGAGGAGGAATCGGATGATATTGATGCTGAAATAGAAGAGTTTCTCTATACATCACTTAAAGATGCAGGTAAACTTGATCCCAACTTGACTCTGGCTACCTTTATCGATCGTGAAAACCGCGAAGGAGGTTCAATTATCAGTTCGCAGAAAGTTGGCCCCTCAATTGCCGAGGATATCACACGCGGTGCTGTAATATCAGTTATTTTGGCATTGATAGCTATTTTCCTATATATTTTGGTACGTTTCCGCAATGTTGCATATTCGGTAGGAGCTCTTGTGGCACTCACCTCAGATGCTCTTATTATAATAGGAGTCTATGCGGCATGTTGGGGTTGGATGCCGTTCACGCTTGAGATAGATCAGACATTCATAGGTGCCGTTCTGACAGCTATCGGTTACTCGATCAACGATAAGGTGGTCATATTTGACCGTATGCGTGAATATACGGGAATTTACCCCAAGCGTAATCGTAAAGAATTGTTTAATAGTGCTTTGAATACTACGCTGGCACGAACAATTAATACTGCAGTAAGTACATTGATCGTTTTGCTGGCCATATTCTTCCTAGGTGGAGACAGCATACGCGGCTTCTCTTTCGCAATGATCCTGGGTGTAGTATTCGGCACATTTTCGTCACTGTTTGTGGCCGCCCCCACTGCCTATATGGTTATGAAGAGATCTAAGAAGTATGCTCTTGTTACTAACAAGGCTTAAAGCATGGAGGTGAATCTGATATCTAAAAGAAGAGGGGTCTGCAATTTTAATGCAGACC
>DDLZ01000085.1 GCA_002340405.1 Bacteroidales bacterium UBA2559 | reverse complement strand
GGCATGTCCGGTAGCTCAGGACGACATGACCAATATCTGGAACCTGCCGCCTCTGGAAATTGAGAACGGTCGGTTCTCCACAGACTGGGATACGTTGAGTAGATATTACAACGTTCCCGAATGGTGGCGTGAAGCCAAATTCGGTGCCTGGTCACACTGGGATCCGCAGTCGGCGGCTGAGTACGGCGACTGGTACGCACGCGGAATGTATATACCGCGCAACGAGCAGTACAGGTACCATTTGGAACATTATGGCCGTCCGTCGGAATATGGCTACAAGGACCTCTGCAACGACTGGGTCATTGACCGATGGGACCCGGACGAACTCATGCAGCTCTACATCAGGATGGGCGCCAGATACTTCCTGGCCATGGGCAACCACCATGACAACTTTGACTGCTGGGATTCGAAGTACCAGCCATGGAACTCGGTCAACGTCGGCCCGAAAAAGGATATTGTAGGCATTTGGAAAGAGACGGCCGACAAATACGAAATGCCGTTCGGAATAGGCTTCCACGCTACCCCTGCCCGCACATGGGGTCAGTTCATGACAGTCCGATACACAACCGACAGCGACGCTCTGCTTACCAAAGAAGATGGAATAGGCAAATGGTGGGAGGGTCTGGATCCCAAGGATCTGTACGGCCCGGAGCATCATGACGGACGGAATTCGCTTGAGACACCTTTTGCGGACCAGTTCATGTGGCGCGTTGACGATGCAATACGCAAATACCGGCCCGACATGATCTATTTCGATGACCACGCGGGCGATTCGCAGATTGACCTTGGGATTAACATGGGCTTTGGAAAGCTCACGCCTCAGATACTGGCTAATTTCTATAATATTGCCGACAAGCGCACAACAGGTAACCGTCAGGTCGTGGCAACATTCAAGGGCGTAGGCGGCCGCTACAACAGCTTTCAAAACAATCCGGAACTGTTGCCACTGGTTGACCGCAGCCTGGTCAAGAGCACCGAATTCTACACTGAAGACCGGATCATGGCATTCCCCTTCCAGACCGAAGTCAGCCTGCAGGAATGGCATTTTAAGGCAGGCGTACCATATCGTCCGGCATCGGAAATCATATTAAAGCTCATGCAGAACGTCTCCCGCAACGGTTCGCTGCTGCTGAACATCACACAGCGCGGGCGCGGCGACATTGACCCTGAGGCGCGACAGATCTGCGAGGAGATCGGACTCTGGCTGAAGACCAATGCCGAAGCCGTTTACGGTTCCCGTCCGTTCGACGTATGGGGTGACGAACATTTCATTTTCACACGTTGTAACGGAAACATTTATGTTACGATGATTGACTGGGACGGAAACAAGACCATAATTGAGCCGCTGAAGTCAGGAGCTCCTTCTGTGGGAAAAATTTCGGATGTCGCCATTTTGGGGTCCGATGCAAAAGTCACATTCCTTCAGACAGAAGAGGGACTTGCCGTATCTGCCGATACAGACCCGGCCGAAAAATTCAAGGTCCTGAAGGTTGTGCATGACAAAAAATGGTTCAATGACGATGATCCGGGTGTTTCAACCATTGGCTGGACCAGAGAGTGTAACCGCGACAAAGGGGATTTCAACAATGACCTCTACATTACCGACCACCCGGGTGACGTGTGGCAGGCCTCATTCACAGGCAGGAAAGTAACGCTGATTGCGCCTACGGGCATCGGCTGGGGCTCCATGAGAATCCAGATTGACGGCAAGGACTATGGGACAATCAGCCTTAAGGCCGATGAGGATATGCCCCAGCAATCCGTCTTCACCCGCCGCATCGGTAAAGGATCCCACGTAATCCGGATAATCTGTCAGTCCGGCACAGCAGCAATCGATGCACTGAAGATCAAATAGAAAGAGAGACTATTTTGCTGAAGAACATATTAGCTGAGTTTTGATTGATTAAAACGGCTTTTAACTATTTGCTTATTTCAAACTATCAATAATGAATACTGAAAACGTTGAATATGAAAAAGTTTTTCCCATTATTTGCGGTGACATTCATGTTTATGAATGTATGCGTTACAGTTAGAGCTCAACAAGCTCAAAACATAGAGATTGTGAGTGATAGCGTAAAGAAAAAGGCTTTCCCGACAGCCATTGTTTCGGCAACTGTTATTGATACGGTTTTTTTACCGGATTCAATAATTTCCAGCTATGATATTTTTAAATATATCTGATGTGAAAAATATGGAAGAGTTAATAAAACTTCTCCCAGGAGCACATGTAGCTGATAACGGCATAATTATGATAGACGGGAAGAAAGTGATTAGAATCCCTTCTGATAATCGTAAGTATGTTACTTCAGATACGGTAATTGGAAATTGTCCTGTAGAGGTTGTGTACTCACATATAATTGACGATGAATATATTCCTGATTCTTTGTTGTCCCGATACGGTGTTATTGCATTACCAAACAAATTGTCTGATGTAGATAACTTGGGTGAATTTTTACTAAAGTCGCCTGGTATTCAGAAAAACGATAATGGCAGCTTAATACTGGAGAGTGGAAGGGAGATTACCCAGGAGGAGATTGAATTGATAAAAAAAGAAATGAAAAACCTTCCATTACCTGATTAAATTGCGAATTGCGATTTGCGTTTATGTAACGGACAACCTAAAAACAGTATGATATTATGAGAATAACATTTTTTTTAATTTTAACCAGTCTCACTATAAATGTGTGTGCGCAAAAGGATAGTGTACTTCCTAAAGAACTTAAACCTGGTACTATTATCAGCGGCAGGGTTTTGGATGCGGCTACAAATAAACCGCTAGGACCTCACGCTATGATTGTAGAGACAGTTGCAAATGATACTGCAGCTTATTATTATACTGTCACTGATAAAGATGGGCGTTTTTCATATCCATTATACGGAACAGATCACGTAATGTTGGTGCTTTTTGCCGGCTATAAGAGTGTAAGGATTCCGTTGGATAAAACAGAATTTGAGATAAAAATGGAGAAAGCTCCATCGGATTATAAAAAAGATGGAGTCATGTATGAATTGTTAGAAGATTATCGTGGTCACGCAACAACAGGGTACGATATACCTAAAAATACAAGAGTTCCAAATATACGTGTTGTTAAACCGGAAGAAATAATAAAAGATGGCGAAGGT
>DDLZ01000144.1 GCA_002340405.1 Bacteroidales bacterium UBA2559 | reverse complement strand
GTAATTCTGTCTTTCTCCACCTTAACATGGATGGTAAGGTCTCCCATTTCATCCTTAAATTCACCTTTTGATGCAAGAGTTTTTAGCTTCTGAACCGCATCGACAGCATTAGAAACTATTTCACGAAGGAAAATCTCGCGATCACTATAAAGAAATTGTTTGATAACCGGAAATATATTCTCGGTAGTTACTCCAATCTTACCTTTTTGCATTTTATCAATTTATTTTTACTATTGTTTCATCATTTTCGACCGATATGGTCAACATATCACCCTGTTTAAGCTTATCGTCAATCATTATTTCGGCCAGACGGTCCTCAACATGGTTTTGAATGGCACGTTTCAGGGGACGGGCTCCGAATTTCGTACTGTAACCCTTATCGGCCAGGAATAATTTGGCCTCGGGCGTCACAGTAAAGCCATATCCCATGGCCTCAATACGTGATTTGAGGAAGTCCAATTCAATATCGACTATCTTCTCCACTGAGTCACGATTCAGTTGGTTAAATGTAATGATCTCGTCAATACGATTTATGAATTCGGGGGAGAAGGATTTATGGAGAGCTTTCCTGATAATATCCTGACGAGCTCCCTCAAGGCTGCTGTCATCCGTTCCGAATCCGATTCCACGTCCATATTCCTGTATCTGACGGGAGCCGATGTTCGATGTCATTATTATTATTGTGTTGCGGAAATCGACCGTACGGCTGTCACTGTCAGTCAGACGGCCCTCATCCATAACCTGAAGCAGAATATTGAAGACATCCTGATGTGCCTTTTCAATCTCGTCAAACAGCACAATAGAGTAGGGCTTACGGCGCACTTTTTCGGTAAGCTGTCCGCCCTCCTCGTATCCTACATATCCCGGAGGCGCTCCAACCAGACGGGAAACTGCAAACTTCTCCATGAATTCACTCATGTCAACCCTAATAAGGGCATCCTCTGTGCCGAACATCTGCTCGGCAAGCTGTTTGGCAAGCAGAGTCTTACCCACACCCGTTGGTCCCAGGAAGAGGAACGAGCCTATAGGTTTGTTGGGATTTTTCAAACCGCACCGACTTCTTCTTATTGCCTTGGCAAGAGTATCTATAGCCTTATCCTGCGCAATCACTTTCGACTTCAGGACAGGGGAGAGATTTTTCAGTTTTTCTCCCTCCTCACTTGCCAGTTTCTGTACAGGGATACCGGTCATCATAGATACCACCGAAGCTATTTTCTCCTCGTCAACTATCTCACGACGGCTCTTAAGCGACACTTCCCAATCACGTTTCATCACTTCAAGTTCACCTTCAAGCGATTTCTCGCGGTCGCGGAAACGGGCGGCCAATTCAAAATCCTGACGTGCTACGGCATCGTTCTTGCCTTCGCGGGTAAAGTCAATCTCATTCTCCTTGTCTTCAATCTCTTTAGGCAGGGATAGGTTGGAAAGACGGGTACGTGACCCCGATTCATCCATCACATCGATGGCCTTATCGGGGAAGACGCGATCGGTTATATAGCGTTCAGCCAGTAAGACAGATGCGCTGAGAGCATCGTCCGTATATATCACATTATGATGGTCTTCATACAAAGGTTTGAGATTCTGGAGTATGAGCAGAGTCTCTTCGGGTGTGGTCTGTTCAACTACAATCTTCTGAAAACGACGTTCCAATGCACCGTCTTTCTCTATGGACTTGCGGAACTCATCAATCGTGGTAGCACCTATACACTGAATCTCACCGCGTGAAAGAGCCGGTTTAAACATATTGGCGGCATCCATGGAGCCCGGCGCCGAACCGGCACCAATAATGGTATGGATTTCGTCAATGAAAATTATTATGTTAGGATTTTTCTTCAGTTCCTGAATTATGGAACGGATCCTCTCCTCAAATTGTCCGCGATATTTTGTGCCGGCAACGACAGCCGCCATGTCAAGTGAAAGGATCCTCTTTCCAAACAACATGGGAGAAACTTTACGGGTAATTATTCTTTGGGCAAGTCCTTCGACTATTGCCGATTTGCCGACACCCGGCTCGCCGATAAGTATCGGGTTGTTTTTTTTACGACGGGTCAGTATTTGAGCCAGCCGTTCAATCTCCTTGACACGCCCTACAACCGGATCAAGGCGGCCTTCCTGCGCTGCCTGAGTAATGTCATTACTGAAACTGTCAAGAACAGGGGTCTTGCTTCCCGACTGACGCGTAGTTGTGGTAACGCTTCCGCCTTTGCCCTGTTTGTCGGAATCGGATGAAGCGGACAGACCATCCTCATCTTCGTCATCTTCAGTCAGTCCCATACCCATCTGTATTTCATCATGCCCCGATTGCAGTAGATCTGCAAGAGTGCGGTAATCAACCTGATACGAGGCTAATATTTCAGCAGCTTTACCTGAATGATCCCTTGCGATTGCAAGCAGCAGATGTTCAACGTCAACTTCATCGGTCTTACGCAGACGGGCCTCAAGCATCCCGATTCTTAAAAGCCTGGTCACAACCATTGAAAGAGATATGTTTTCAATGGGAACCTTTCCCTGCACGGGATTATCCGATGAAGAGGGAAGCGATTCGAGACGACTCTTGAGCTCGCCGAGTTCCACATTGAGTTTGATAAGCATCTCCACGGCCTTATTATTACCGTCCCGAATCATGCCCAACAGCAGGTGTTCAGGCATAACCTCCGAATACGAAAGACGTTCGGCCTCCTCCTTACTTAACACTATTATCGAATTCAATTTATCTGAAATGCGTTTATTCATCTTTGTTATAATATAAATATGTGTGTTTTGCCGAGAAATAAATTCGGCAGTACGCAAATATATGAACAAAACGCGTGCCAACCATATAGGTATGACATAAAGTCCTGACAAGACGACAAAAAAGTTATTAACACCTTACGATTAAAAGTCTGCTTACACGTTGGTCAGGTAATTAAAATTGACTAATTTTGACTGCAAATGCCAAGAGGCAGAATTTACTTTATAAAAGATAAAAAAATAGTAGAAATTGGATAATCAGGACAGAATTATCAGGGTGAATATTGAGGAAGAAATGAAGTCCTCATACATAGACTATTCAATGTCAGTTATAGTCTCCCGTGCGTTACCTGACGCACGCGATGGACTTAAACCGGTACACCGCCGCATATTGTACAGTATGATGCGTGACGGTAACACATCCGACAAGGGTTACCGCAAATCGGCACGTACGGTAGGTAATGTGCTTGGACACTTCCATCCTCATGGAGACTTATCAGTATATGGTACACTTGTGCGACTTGCGCAGGATTGGATAATGCGTTATCCTTTAGTTGACGGTCAGGGCAATTTCGGTTCGGTTGACGGTGACAGCCCGGCTGCTATGCGTTACACCGAAGTACGCCTTAGGAAAATAGGCGAAGAGATGATGCAAGACATAGACAAGAACACCGTTGACTTTGTACCCAACTATGACAACAAGGAGGAGGAGCCGACAATTCTTCCGACCTGCATTCCAAATTTGCTTGTGAACGGCTCGTCGGGAATAGCCGTAGGTATGGCAACCAATATGCCGCCTCATAACCTTACAGAGGTTCTCAATGGCTGTATGGCAATGATTGACAATCCGGATATTACCGTTGAAGAGCTTATGCAGTATGTCAAGGCCCCTGATTTCCCCACCGGAGGATTCATTTACGGAATAAGCGGCGTACGTGATGCATTCGAAACCGGACGCGGCCGTGTCATAATGCGTGCCCGCACCGAAATTGAGTCTGAACCGCAACATGACAAAATAATAGTAACCGAAATACCTTACGGAGTAAACAAGGCCGATCTCATCAAGTTTATAGCCGCTCTTGTTACCGACAAAAAAATTGATGGTATAAGCAATGTAAATGACGAGTCGGACCGTGAGGGTATGCGCATAGTAATTGAGATTAAAAGGGATGCCAATACCGGTGTGGTGTTAAATAAGTTGTTCAAGATGACCTCGTTACAGACATCATTCAGTGTGAACAATATTGCACTCGTCAAAGGTCGTCCCAAATGCCTTAACCT
>DDLZ01000008.1 GCA_002340405.1 Bacteroidales bacterium UBA2559 | reverse complement strand
TATTGGTAACTAATCAATTATTATAACTATGATTGGCAGATTAAAATTTTTAACCGCAGTAACGGCGGTTTTCTTTCTCTCCGGATTTATGTCAGCATTACATGGCCAAGACTTTCCGGAGGGTTTGAAGGGATATTTCAAACCTATCACTACCGAAACGGCCAAGCCCGACGATAAGGGATTTATCCGCAGATGGTTGCTATTGGAGCCTATAAGCAAGCCCAATCGTAACAACCGTGTCTTTACCGACAGTTATGTCAGGGAGGCTTTGACCCATGAATATTTTCCGGGACAGCTCACCTCAATTCCTAAGGACGGCGACAAGGTCACGGTCAATATGGAGGTTCAGCCGCCCGTAAATCTTCAGGCCGGCCGGCCGGCAGCTAATCCCCAAGCTAACGTTTGGGAGGACGTAGAGCTGCAATGGCACGCTCTGGACAGCGAACTGTTCAATGTCAAGCTGTTCAGATTTGCTACCGGATTGGATAAAACTCGATACGGCGTTATTTTCTGGGCTGTGACCATTGTTGAATGTGACCGCGACATTGAGAATGTCCGATTGGCGGTGGGAACCAACAAAGGCTCTATGTGGTGGGTTAACGGCGAGGAGTTGATCCTGCTTTCAGGTGACCGTCATATGAATGTTGACAGTGCCGTTTCCAAAAGAATTACTCTTAAAAAGGGACGCAACATAGTACGTGCCGGTATAATTAACGGTCCCAGTATGAGCGATTTTTGTGTCCGATTTATTGATGAGGAGGGTAATCCCGTCAAGAATCTGACAATTACCACTAAATGATTTTCCGGACTTTTCAAGAATATGGATATGAGACAGAATATAAAAATTTTATGTGTGGGGATTATTTTCTCGGCCGCTGCTCTTAACATATATGGACAGGTAGGTTCTCCTTTCATACATGACCCTTCAACCATTGTTGAGTGTGACGGCAAGTACTACACCTTTGGAACCGGAGGCGGCGGGCTTATCTCTGAAGACGGCTGGCATTGGAGCGGAGGAGCCGTCAGACCGGGAGGAGGCGCTGCTCCGGACGCCATGAAGATAGGGGATCGTTATCTGGTGGCCTACAGTGCGACGGGTGGAGGTCTTGGCGGCGGTCATGCCGGCCGTATCCTGACAATGTGGAATAAGACACTGGACCCCAACTCTCCAGATTTTGAATATACCGAGGCCGTAGTGGTGGCAAGCACTGTGGCAGACGAGGATTGTGACGCCATTGATGTCGGTCTTATGCTTGATCCTACAACCGGCAGATTGTGGTGTACATACGGAACATATTACGGATTTATCAGGCAGGTGGAGCTTGACCCTGCAACCGGATTCCGTATTGAAGGGAACGAGGCGATCGATATAGCCATTGACTGCGAAGCCTCTGTCATGATTTACAGGAACGGCTGGTATTATCTGCTTGCTACTCACGGAACATGTTGCGATGGCGCAAATTCTACCTACACCATCTATGTGGGACGTTCCAGAAATGTGAACGGCCCCTTCTACGACAATGTTGGACGTACTATGATTGAGGGCGGCGGCCGTAAGGTGCTCTCATCGGAGGGACGTACAATCGGTCCCGGACACTTCGGACGCTATATTGTTGAAGAGGGAGTGGAGAAGATGTCATGCCACTTTGAGGCGGATCTGGATCAGGGTGGCCGCAGCGTTTTGGGCATCAGACCTCTGCTGTGGAAGAACGACTGGCCCGAGGCCGGCGAACCTTTTAGGGATGGCATATATGAAATAGAGACTGCCCGTAACGGTTATGCTCTTGAAATGACGGTTGATTTTGTAAGAATGCAGGGCGGTATGGGAGGCATGGGAGGAGGCCGTACAGGCACGGCAGCCCCTCAGGCGGTTCCCAATCAGCAACTCTCAGATGTTATAGACTCCTGGCCCCAGGGCGACTGTCAGGCAAGGAACGGCTATTATGTGGCACGTCCCTGGCAGCGTTGGACAGTTCAGGCCGTACCTGAAGCGGGCGGCTATCTTGGCGGGCCTTATTACAAAATACTCATTGCAGGTACCGACCGTGCTCTGGCGGCGACTGCCGACGGTGAGGTTCAGGTCGTTTACAAATTCACGGGTGCCGATGAGCAGTTGTGGAGAATTGACCAGCTTACCGACGGTACATTCCGTATCATGCCAAAGAGGGTTCCGGGTCATTCCGAGCCATTAGCTCTGGTCTCGATGGGCGACTGTTCGCCGACTCTTGCCAGGTTCAACTTCAAATCCGACAATAGCAAGTGGTATTTCCGTCACTTTGAACCATTAGAGCAAGGAGATTAAGGAGGTACCGAGTCAGGGAAAGAGAGTCCGTTTCCATTTAACAAATACCCCGAAAGTCAGAAAAAGTCTTTCGGGGTATTTGTATCAGGAAGATGATATTCAGAATCCGAAATCGAAACCTTCGGTCTTGATAGTCGGACCGTCTTCCGGAGCCTTTGCCTCAAGATGGATGGGGTTGCCTTCAACGTGAACGGCATCGACAGGACAGATGTACTCGCATCCGCCGCAGCCCACGCAGAGTTCGGGCTCGGTCTCGGGGATGGTCAGGCCGCCTTCAAACGGAACCATATGAATGGCCTGGACGGGGCAGTGCTCGGCGCAGGCTCCGCAACTGGTGCGGTTCACCTTTACCACACAGATATCAACGTTGAAGACTACGCAACCCGCCTGTGTATGGTGTTTTTCCTCTACGGTAAGAGGTTTGATGGCGCCGGTGGGACAGACCTGTCCGCAGATGTTACAGTCATAGTTACAGTAGCCCCGGTCAAACCTCATGACAGGCTGCATCAATCCGCCGATACCGTATTCAAGACCGGCCGGTTTGAGCACGTGCGAAGGACATTTGCTTACGCACAGATGGCACGATGTGCAGTGTTGCAGAAGGTTCTTGTGGCTTATTGAGCCCGGAGGCGAAATAGGTATGCGGGTATCCTTACGGCCGCTCACCTTAGCTTCAAGCGCGATGGGAGCAAGTGCTGCCAGCGCAAGTGAAGATTTGAGGAATTGGCGTTTGGATTCGTCAATGGTATCCGTACCGGTGTTATTGGATAATTCGGGGTCGGAAGCTTCTTTTTCTGCAGCTCTCTTTTTCAACTTGACAGGACCGTAGCTCAAAGCCTTCTGCCGGCAGTCGTCTATGCAATTAAAGCAGCTCACACAGCGGGAATAGTCTATGGCCTGGTTAGATGAGTCTATACAGTATGCCTTACACTTGCGGGAGCAGAGTGAACAGTTGTTGCACTTATCCTTGTCTATTTGTATGCGGAAGAGTGAAAATCTTGACAGACCCCCCAACAGAGTACCCACAGGGCATACGGTGTTGCACCAAGTGCGTCCGTGGAAATATGAAAAATAGGCTATTACCAGCAGGGTGAGCAGGGCTACCACAAACGAAACTATTGATTGTAGTGATATGGTGACCCTGTAGAAACGGAAACTTCCGGTTTTTTCCGATATTCCCGCAAGCAGATTGTTACCCAGAAGATAAACAGGTTTGAACAGTTCATTGGCTATTCTTCCGTATGCACTATAGGGTTCTACAAGCCCTACAAGAAAAGTGAATCCAAACAGCCATGCCAGAACAAGCAGTGCCAGAATACCCCAACGCAGCCGGGGTCTCTCGGGTCTGTATCCGTACTTTTTCTTTTTATCGATTGTTTTTGATAATCGGTTGAAAAAATCCTGGAATATTCCAAGCGGACAGACTACTGAGCAGTATAACCTGCCGAAAATAAGTGTGCCTATAATCAGGCAGACCAGAGTTATTGCACTCAGTGAAAGAAGGGCGGGAACAAACTGTATCTTTTGCAGCCACGGTTCATGTGTTCCTGTAAAGTCAACAAAACCGAATGTAAGCAGCGTGATGACAGCAAGAGCTACCGCAATTCGTATTTTACGAAGCATAGGTCAGATCCTTATTCTCTTGATATTCAGTTTATCCAGATCCATCGTGCCCATTCCGAGCTTTTCGGCATCGGGTATGTGCTCAATGTCTTCAAACCGGATTCTCTCATTGACTTGTGTGAAAAATTTGCCTGCAGCGGTATCGACAGCTACTATGTCGGTTGACGCAAATAGCGTCTTGGTCAGAACCACATCGCTTGCACTGCGTCCCTGGGGGCCGTTGGTTGCCAATGTACGGTAGGCGTCAACTATATGCAGGGCTGCCGGCTTAAAGGTCGTGATGTCGGCAATACACTGGTGCAGACCCCTTGAGTGGAATGCCCTGCGGTCCCATACAATACCCATGAGATTCTTCATGGAGGCTGTCATAAGTGCGCCGCCGTGATTTTTCAGAACGGGTACGTTGAACCATACGTCACACTCCAGAATTGCCTTGTGTATCATGGCGTTCTTAAGATTTTTTCCACGCGGAATTTCGGCATTTGCATAGTATGACTGCTCGTTGGCAGGAACCATGGTGGCGCCTGCTTTACGGACGGCCTCCTGTATCCCGCTATTTTCGTAGCAGCGCGTCCAGTTGTCGCATGTGTGGTCAAAGACCTTGATTTCGGAAGCGCCGGCCTCTTTACACATATTGATCAGTTCAACAATCAGGTCGGGATTGGTGTTGGCAGCCTGTTCGGGGGTACGGTCCCATCCGATATTGGGTTTTATTACCACCTTGTTGCCGCTCTTGACGAAACGTGATATCCCTCCTAGTTCCTTCATTGCGGTCTGAAGCATGGCGGCCGGTTCGCCGTTCATGACTGCCACAAGATCTGCCTGAGAATCCGAGGCATTCTGAGCGCTCCCGGAAGGAACGGTCGAGGCCATGACATCCATCATTCCGTTGCTTTTCACCGTTAACACTGCGCCTGCTGCGGCAAGTGTCTTCAAAAAATTTCTTCTATCCATCTGGTCAGTAATGTATATTATTGAATAATTTTCCCGAAAGCTCTCTTCGGATTGCTAAATTAGTAAATTGTATTCGAAAGCGGCACATTTAGAAGATTTTGGGGCCTCCGTAGATTCAACTAGCAAAT
>DDLZ01000153.1:2060-7626 GCA_002340405.1 Bacteroidales bacterium UBA2559 | reverse complement strand
ACCAACAGGCCGGAAGCAGGCGTTATAGCCCGCGCCCGCAATTTTGGAATACCGGTTGAGATAATACCATCCAAGGGGCACAAAAACCGCAGTGAGTATGATTCGCTTGTGATAGATGCACTTAAAAAGTACAGTGTAGATACCGTTGCCTTGGCGGGTTGGATGCGTATATTGAGTGAGACCTTTATAGACGCCTTTGAGGGCCGTATCCTGAATCTGCATCCGGCGCTTCTGCCCAGCTTCAAAGGTGCAACAGCCATTGCCGATGCCTATGAAGAGGGTGTCCGTATTACCGGCTGTTCAATACATCTGGTCACTCCCGAACTGGACGCAGGACCGGTCATAATTCAGGCTGCCGTTCCTGTAAAGGGGACTATCGGGGAGCTCGAGGCGCAGATTCACCGTATGGAGCACCGTATCTTCCCGCAGGCTTTGCAGTGGTATGCCGAAGGCCGCGTAAGCGTTGCAGGCCGCAAGGTACACATTGCTCCTCCGTCAGAAAAAAAGCGAGAGACAGAATATATTGAAGGATGCCTGATTTCACCGCCGCTTGAAGAGAAAATTTGAACTTATGAGTAAGGAAAATACCCCCTCGCCGCATATTGCGGCCGCCTATGGCGACATAGCGAAAACAGTGTTGATGAGCGGTGACCCGCTCCGCGCTAAATTTATTGCCGAAAACTTTCTTGAGAACCCCGTTCCCTATAACGATATACGGGGAATGTACGGTTTCACCGGCACATACAAGGGAAAACGTCTCTCGGTACAGGGTCATGGAATGGGCATTCCCTCAATAGGGATATACTCATACGAGCTTTTCAATTTCTACGATGTGGATTGTATCATCAGGGTGGGTACGGCCGGTGCCCTTGCTCCGGAGCTGAATGTAGGTGAAATGTTCTTTGCCATGGGCGCCTGTACCGATTCCAACTACGGCCACCAGTACAAAATGCCGGCTAAATTTTCTGCGATAGCCGATTACGGTCTGCTTGAGAATGCCGTACGTGTCTCACGTGAGAATGGCTTTAAGTTTCACGTAGGCAACATCTACTCGGCCGATGTCTTCTATGACCCCTCCGACAGCCAGATGGAGTGGAGCCGATTCGGTGTAAAAGCCGTTGAAATGGAGTCTTTCGGACTCTATCTCAATGCTGCTGTTGCCGGGAAGAGAGCTTTGACGATATGCACCATTTCGGACCAACTGGTCCATAAGGTCCATGCATCGGCCGAACAGCGCCGTTCCGGGTTTGTCAATATGATGAAAGTTGCACTTGAAATAGCTTGAATCAATGAAAAGATTGTTTTTGATTGCGGCTCTTACTGCCGGATTTTTCGCAATGGTTTCATGTGAGGATGAGGAGTATTCCACTCCGCCCAAATATGATTCGGTAATATGCCTTAACAGTAATCCTAAGGTCGGCGACACCCTGACCCTGCAGGTTAAGGCCAGCTCGTTGGGTGACAAATATTACAGGGCCCGATGCCGTTGGACCATTAATGGCGGAACATTTTTGCCGCCGCCCATACCGCAGGTTTACTACCGGGATTTCTCCGTTGACAAGAAGACTGCCTATGTCATTATTGTGGATCCTATGTCCAACCTCCCCTCTATCAGATGGGTTCCCTCGTCGGCAGGTACATTCGAGGTGGAGTTCGGCATGACTCTCAGCATGAGTATGCCTACCGTAAAAGGATATATGACTTATGAGATGGGAGGATATACGGTTGTTCCCGGCGTGGTGGACCCTGCCGTGAAGGGCACTGTCACCGTCAAGCCTAAGGAATGAGTCATGAAAAATCTCCTGAAACGTATCGATTATGCCCTTGCAGGCATATATGACGCTTCAGGTCTTGAGACTGTCCGTAAAGCCCTTTGCACCGAGCTTTTGGGTATAGATGCCCTCTCTTTCTATACCAAGGAACCATTGGAACCTGACTCTGAAAGGGAGAGGCTGCTAGAGGATGCGTTAAGGCGGCTCGCGGGGGGTGAGCCCTTGCAGTATGTATGCGGCAACACCCCTTTCTGCGGACTCTCTTTCCGTCTGGATGGAAGAGTCCTGATCCCCAGGCCGGAAACCGGCGAACTGGTAGAGTGGGTGTTACAGAATCGTCAGGAGACCGGCAATCTGCTTGACATAGGTACGGGAAGCGGATGCATTGCCGTAACTCTGGCGCACAGACTGCCGGGATGGAGTGTCGAGGGGTGGGACATCAGCCCTGATGCTCTTCGTCTGGCTGCCTTGAACAATGAACTTAACGGCACTGACGTCACTTTTCGCGGGGTTGACATTCTGACGAACCCGCAGTCGGATATTAAATTCGATGTGATAGTCAGCAATCCTCCCTATGTGACCGAAAGCGAGAAACTCGATATGGAAAAGAGGGTACTCGATTTTGAGCCGGATTTGGCGCTGTTCGTCCCTGACGATAACCCGTTACTCTTCTACAGAGCCATATCGCGGTTTGCATCGGCTAACTTGACTGCCGGCGGAAGCCTGTTTTTTGAAATAAACCCGCTGTTTGCACATGAGCTTGTGCTTATGCTGGAAAGCGGGGGATACCATAATATTGAACTGCGTAAAGACCTATATGGGAAAGAGCGCATGATAAAAGCTGATACATGAAAGAGGAAGAGAAAGAGGGGCTGCAAAAAGCCAGAGCTTACTGCTCGGCAGCCGAACATTGCAGGAGTGAAGTGAGGGCGATGCTAGAGAGACGCGACCTCTCCCCACACTCCATTGAAGAGATCATCGGACATCTTGAAAAAGAGGGTTACATTGACGAGAGCCGTTATTCACGGGCATTCGTCCATGACAAAGTGTTGTTGACCAAATGGGGACGGATCAAGATCATGCAGGCGCTCCGCTTTAAGGGCATACCTCAGGAAATCGCAGAAGAGGCCGTTTCATCGGTAGATCCCGATGAATATATGGCTGTGTTGAGAGAACTGCTGGTCTCCCGTTACAAGAGTGTCAAGGGAGCCGACGAGTATGAGCGTAAAATGAAGACCATTAAATCCATAGCGGGCAGGGGCTTTGAAATCCCGCTTATCAGAGAGGTTCTGGATTTTACCGAAAGTCCCGATTTTACCGATTAATCCGATGGGTCTCATCAGGGCTGTCACGGACCTGCTGTTGCCACGGTACTGCAAGGTCTGCGGCCGAAGGCTTGACATGGGTGAACAGCATCTCTGTATATCATGTTTTCTGGGTATGCCCCGCCTGGAATATCTGCCCGAAGAGCTGAGCCTTGCCGAACGTATTTTGTTGACCGAGCGCAATGTGGTCAGGGCTGCATCGATGCTTAAATACGAAAAGGAGAGTGATTACAGCAAGATCATCTATCATCTGAAATATTACAACCACCCCTCAGTCGGCTCCTGGCTGGCCGAAATCGGCGCCCGTGAGCTGCGCGATAAGGGCTTTTTGGATGGAGTTGAGATGATCATTCCCCTCCCTCTCTCAAGTGTCAAACAGCGTCGCCGCGGATATAACCAATCCGCATATATAGCCGAGGGCATAAGCCGTGTCATAGAGATTCCGGTTGCCGACGGCATAGTGACACGCGAAGTCAGCAATCAAAAACAGGCCGGACTCGGTAGATTCCAGCGCTGGAATAATGCCGAGGGACTCTTTTCTGTTGCACAGCCTGAATCTCTGGCGGGCCGTCACTTGCTTGTCGTAGATGACGTTATGACAACAGGCGCCACTCTCTGTTCGCTTATACAGACCATGGAGAAGGCCTCTCCCGATATCAGGATAAGCGTCTTTACCCTTGCCATAGTGGAATAGCGATCTTTTTTTGGTTAACTTTGCGCTCCGGAAATGGATGAAAGAGTAAAGCATATCAATATAAGTGACTACAGCTATCCTCTGCCCGATGCCAGAATAGCAAAGTTTCCTCTTTTGGAGCGCGACAGCTCCAAGCTGCTGCTCTACAGAAGCGGAAGGGTGTCGCAGGACCTCTTCAGGAATCTGCCCTCATATCTGCCTGAGGGGGCCCTTATGGTCTTCAACAATACCAAAGTAATTCAGGCGCGTCTTATTTTTCGCAAAGAGCCTGCCGGCGGGGCCGGGTCACAGGGAGCTTTGATTGAGATTTTCCTCATACAGCCTGCCTTGCCGCAGGATTATCAGCTTATATTTACCCAAACTAAAGAGTGTAGTTGGTTTTGCCTTGTGGGCAATCTCAAGCGCTGGAGAGAGAGCTCGCTCCCGCTCAGCGGCACTTTTCAGGTAGCCGGCCTCAGCGTAACGCTGACCGCCCGCCGCGGGCCGTCCGGCGCCTCCGGCCACAGGATAGATTTCAGCTGGGACGGAGGCGTCAGCTTTGCCGCTCTGCTTGAGGCGGCGGGCGAAATTCCTATACCGCCCTACCTTAACCGCGAATCACAGGAGAGTGATAAAACCACCTATCAGACCGTCTATTCAAAGATAAAGGGAAGTGTGGCGGCGCCCACTGCGGGACTCCATTTCACCGAACGGGTCTTGAAAGAGCTGGACGCCCGCGGGATAGAGCGCGAGGAGCTTACCCTGCACGTTGGGGCAGGCACCTTTCGTCCGGTGAAATCGGAAGAAATTGCCGGTCACGTGATGCATACCGAATTTATAGCGGTAAGACGTTCCACCATAGAGAGGCTTATTGTACATGGCGGAGAGGCCATAGCTGTCGGCACCACATCGGTACGCACTCTGGAGAGCCTATATTATATAGGTGTCTATTTAAGCACTCATCCTGACGCTGCCGATGAGGAGTTGCAGGTCAGCCAGTGGGTACCTTACCAAACCGATCCCGCGATGAGCGCCGTCGAATCTCTCAAATATATTCTGGACTATCTTGACCGTCATAATCTGGACGTGTTGAAGACCGGCACCCAAATTATAATCGTTCCTGGGTATAAATACCGCATTGTAAAAATGATGGTGACCAATTTCCACCAACCTCAGAGCACTCTTCTGCTCCTGGTCTCCGCCTTTGTGAATGGCGATTGGAAAACCATTTACCGTTATACTCTGGAGAATGATTTCAGATTTTTGAGCTACGGCGATTCTTCCCTTTTAATTCCTTAAGCTACGGTGACTCTTCGCGTTTGATTCTCTGAGGTCAGATTCCTCCCTCCTGATTTTTGAGCCAAGGTGACTATAAGGAAGAGGGGTAGAAACTAACTGAAATAGTGCCGTGACCTGACTGTTCCTAACAGAAGGAAAAGGTTACTTGTTCAATCTGTTATAGATGTTTAGGTTTACATAATAGAAATATCTGTGCAGAATTGGGGGCTTTTCACCTACGGTACAAAGGGTATGGGCGGGTTAATCGGTATCTTTGTAGGCCCAAACCGGAATTCTTATATGGATAGACCCACTGTTGCACTTATGTATGATTTTGACGGAACACTATCGCCGTCTAATATGCAGGAGTACGATTTTATGGATGCCATCGGACTTACCGACAAGAAATTATTCTGGATGGATTCGCAAGATCTGGCTAAGCTGCACAATTCAAGTACCATACTCTCCTATATGAAGCTGATGGTGGAGAGGGCCAAACAGAACGGTATCAGCATACG
>DDLZ01000153.1:0-1938 GCA_002340405.1 Bacteroidales bacterium UBA2559 | reverse complement strand
GACGATGCAGCCGTATGGCCTGCCGTGGCAGTGGATTTCACATCCAAGACTCAGTTTATATTCATGATCAACAAGGGAATACACGAGATATGGGACAATGTGAGGATAAATGATTCCATGTCCGAAGAGGATCGTCCCATACCGTTCCAAAATATGATCTATCTGGGCGACGGTGAGACCGACATACCCAGTATGCGCATAGTCAAGACCGAGGGCGGCCATTCTGTAGCCATATATAAGCCCGGCAACAGGAACAGTTGCGCTCAGGCCAAGAGATTGGTGCAGCGGGGGCGTGTGAATTTTGCCTGCCCGGGTGACTATACCGAAGGGAGCGAACTCTATCAGGTCATTACCGCCACGATAGCTAAAATAAAGACATATTCTAAATTCAATACTCTTGAGCGCGAAAACCAAAAATCCATGCTCGAGAGAAAATAAAAGAGACTTATGGACAAATTTAATATTATTGTTTTGGCAAAACAGGTACCCGACACACGTCATGTGGGTAAGGATGCCATGAATGCCGACGGCACCATAAACCGTGCCGCACTTCCGGCAGTGTTTAACCCGGAGGACCTCAATGCCCTGGAACTGGCCCTTGATATAAAGGACCGTTTCCCCGGCAGCAGAGTGACTATGCTCACGATGGGTCCGGAGAGAGCTAAAGAGATAGTTTTGGAGGGTGTATTCCGCGGTGCCGATGGCGGTTATCTGCTTTCTGACCGCCTCTTTGCCGGCGCCGATACGCTGGCCACATCGTATGCCCTCTCAATGGCAATCCGCAAGATCGGTCAGGTGGATATAATAATCGGGGGCCGTCAGGCTATTGACGGCGATACCGCTCAGGTAGGACCCCAGGTGGCCGAAAAGTTGGGACTGGATCAGGTAACCTATGTTGAGGAACTGCTTGATATAAACAGCAAGTCCGTAACCGTAAAGCGCGTAATCACCGGCGGTACTGAGATAGTTAAGGCTCCGCTGCCCTGTCTGCTCACCGTGAACGGAAGCGCTGCTCCCTGTCGTCCGCGTAATGCCAGGCTGCTTATGGGCCGTAAAAACTATGAAGTGCCCGTCTGGACTGTGGCCGATGTCGGGGCTGACCCCGCCAAGTGCGGACTGTCAGGCTCGCCGACTAAGGTAAAGAAGATAGAGAATATAGTATTTCAGGCCAAGGAGAACAAGCGCTACGGCTCGGAAGATGCCGATATAGCTGCTCTGATTGAAGAGTTGGCCGTTAATCACATAATAGGATAACCCCATGAACAGCATTTTTGTTTACTGTGAGCTGGAGGGTAACGAAGTTGCCCCCGTTAGTCAGGAACTGTTGACCAAAGGTCGTTCACTTGCAGCGCAGCTTGGTGTCAAACTTGAGGCTGTTGCGATAGGCAGTAATCTTGACGGTATAGAGAATCAGATTCTTCCGTATGGAGTTGACATACTGCACCTGTTTGACGATAAGTGCCTTGCATTATATACCACTGCGCCCTATTCGGCCATTTTGATCAAACTGTTCAGCAATGAGAAACCGCAGATAGCCCTGATGGGCGCTACTGTAATAGGCCGTGACCTCGGTCCGAGAGTCTCATCGGCGTTGAGCAGCGGTCTTACTGCCGATTGCACAAATCTGGAAATCGGCGACCATGAGGACAAGAAGGCCGATAAGGTCTATGAAAACCTGCTCTATCAGATCCGTCCCGCATTCGGAGGCAATATAATTGCTACAATCGTCAATCCCGACCATCGTCCCCAGATGGCTACCGTCCGTCAGGGTGTGATGAAGAACGAGCCGCTGAAGGGTGGCTATAAGGGTGAAGTTATAACCCACAAGGTGTCGGACTATGTTACTCAGGCCGACCTTGCGGTCAGCGTGATTGACCGCCACATGGAGAAGCCGTCACACCATCTGGACAGCGCCTCCATAATTGTATCCGGAGGTTA
>DDLZ01000136.1 GCA_002340405.1 Bacteroidales bacterium UBA2559 | reverse complement strand
TCTTTAGAGCTTGTTTGTTAGAGGTTTTAAGTGAGAAATTTTAATTTTCCATGTTTTATTTGTAAATCGTAAATCAACTTCATATGAACCTATCATTCAAAGAAGACTAATCCCAATCGCTCTCCTGAAAATATTTATACGGATTATATTGAAAAGTTTGCAGAAGCTGCAAAATAGAATTATCTTTGCGGACAGGAAAGCAGTATGGATTGAATCAGAGTTTTCCTATTATTGAGTTGTGCGCTTTCTCGCACATTGTGTACGGTAACGTGCCCTATTTTTTAAGTTGGTTACTTTACAACCACCCGACTTGGAAAACGGTCAATAAAGAGTAGTAAAAGTAAATATTACTATATAGACTCTGATCTTCTGTGTTGCAAGGGATAAATCCCTTCGGGCAGGCGTAAACAAGAAAGGTTTTATTGTTTATGTCTTTTTTTATTTCCAATTTTTGGGACGGGAAAAAGACTTGGATGGTTTAACTTTAAAGACTATTGCAGGTAGATGGATCAGCGTAGAGCTCCCGTTTATGAGGCCCTTCAGGAATTTAGGAGGAACAAGGTGGTTCCTTTCGATGTGCCGGGGCACAAAAGGGGTAGAGGGAACCCCGAACTGGTATCGCTTCTGGGGAAGCAGTGTGTTGAACTGGATGTGAACTCCATGAAACCCCTTGACAATCTCTGTCATCCAATTTCAGTAATCAAAGAGGCCGAAAATCTGGCAGCCGATGCATTCGGCGCCGCCCATGCATTTCTGATGGTGGGCGGAACCACATCGGCAGTGCAGACCATGGTACTGACGGCATGTAAGAGCGGCGAGAAGATAATTCTTCCGCGTAACGTACACCGCAGCGTCATCAATGCACTTGTAATAAATGGTGCGACTCCTATATATGTCAATCCCGAGACCGACCCGCGCCTGGGTATAGCATTGGGCATGAAGATTTCGCAGGTGGAGCGTGCCATCGAGGAGAATCCCGATGCGGTGGCCATTCTGGTCAACAACCCGACCTATTACGGAATATGTTCCAACTTGGAAAGTATTGTAAAGCTTGCCCATGAGAACGATATGATGGTGCTGGTTGATGAGGCCCATGGCACACATTTCTATTTCGGTGACGATATGCCGATTACGGCAATGGCGGCAGGAGCCGATATGTCGTCGGTCAGCATGCATAAATCGGGCGGAAGCCTGACACAGAGTTCATTCCTGCTTACCGGCCCCAATGTGAGTGCGGGTTATGTGCGTCAGGTAATCAACCTTACGCAAACCACGAGCGCATCGTATCTGCTCATATCCAGCCTGGATGTATCGCGCCGTAATCTGGCTCTGCGTGGCAAGGAGTTGTTTGCCGAGGTGCTGAAATTAGCCGATTACGCACGTAAGGAGATCAATAAGATAGGCGGTTACTATGCTTATGGCAAGGAGCTGATAAACGGCGACAGCATATATGATTTCGATGCCACCAAACTCACGGTCTATACTCTTGACGTAGGACTGGCCGGAATCGAGGTTTACGACCTGCTTCGGGACGAGTATGATATTCAGTTGGAGCTGGGCGATATGGGTAACATACTGGCATACATATCAATAGGCGACCGGATACGCGAGGTGGAGCGTTTTGTGAGCGCCCTTTACGACATAAAGCGTCTGTATAGTAAGGACCGCGCCGGTCTGTTTGACCATGAATATATCAACCCTTCGGTCGTCATGACTCCGCAGGAGGCATTCTACGCGCCCAAGGAGGAGATGATCCCAATACGCGAGACCAACGGCCGTATTTGTACGGAATTTTTGATGTGTTATCCGCCCGGTATTCCTATTTTGGCTCCCGGCGAGCGCATCACACAGGAGATAATAGATTATATTCTATACGCTAAAGAGAAAGGCTGTCAACTGACCGGTCCCGAGGACGAGAGGGTGGAGTGCCTTAATGTGATAAAGGAACACGCAACATATTAAAATCAAGGTAAGATGGAATTTTGGTTTACTGAGTTTCATACGCCCAGCGTCAAGTTTTCGTTGAAGGTCGATAAGCATCTATATTCGAGTGAGAACGAACTTGGCAAGGTGGATATTTTCAATTCACCGGAGTTCGGCCGTGTTTTGGCTGTGGACGGATATATAATTTTCACCGAGCGTGACGAGTTTATATATGATGAGATGCTGGCTCATGTACCATTGGCCGTCCATCCCAATGTTGAGAAGGTGTTGGTCTTCGGGTCGGGTGACGGAGGCGTGGTGAGCGAACTGCTCAAATATCAATCTATTCATACCATTGACCTGATCGAGATAAATGAGGGCGTGGTTCAGGCTTGCCGCCAGTATTTTCCCGAGATGACCGAAGCACTTGATGATCCGCGTGTTACCATCTACACCGAGAACGCTCTGCGTTTTATACGTCATGTAGAGAATGAGTACGATCTTATAATCGTTGATTCGGCCGGATTCTACGGACCGGGCGAGAGTCTGCTTACACGTGAGTTTTACGGCAGCTGTTACAAAGCTCTTAAGTTCGATGGGATTATGGTGAACCAGCATCAGAGCCCATTCTACGAAGAGGACCGCATAGAGACTCAG
>DDLZ01000106.1:8779-17516 GCA_002340405.1 Bacteroidales bacterium UBA2559 | reverse complement strand
GCGGCTCTCATGACGCTCAGTGCCCACGATTGCAAGACCTCCGGCCTTACGTACCTCGGGCGACAGTTTAATATCGGTACCGCGACCGGCCATATTGGTGGCAATGGTCACAACACTTTTCTGACCGGCCTGTGCCACAATATCGGCCTCCCTCTGGTGCAGTTTGGCATTAAGAACGTTGTGCTCTATTTTGCGCATGGACAACATACGGCTAAGCTGCTCGCTTATCTCAACCGATGTCGTACCCACCAGTACCGGACGTCCCTCTTCCACCAGCTTGACAATCTCTTCAATAACAGCCTTATATTTTTCGCGCTTGGTCTTATATATACGGTCGTTCTGGTCTATACGGGCTATAGGCTTGTTGGTAGGAATAACCACCACATCCAGCTTATAGATATCCCAAAACTCACCGGCTTCAGTCTCGGCCGTACCGGTCATACCGGCCAGCTTATGATACATTCGAAAATAGTTCTGAAGTGTGATAGTTGCGAATGTCTGGGTAGCGGCCTCAATGTTAACCCGCTCCTTAGCCTCCACCGCCTGATGCAGACCGTCCGACCAGCGACGGCCCTCCATTACACGTCCCGTCTGTTCATCGACAATCTTTACCTTATTATCCTCGGTGACAATATAGTCCACATCCCGCTCGAACATACAGTATGCCTTGAGCAGCTGGCTTATAGTATGAATACGTTCACTTTTTACGGCAAAATTGGTAAGCAATTCATCCTTCTTTGCAAGCTTATCCTCCGATGCAAGCTCCGTCTGCGTCTCAAGTTCCGAAAGCTGCGATGCAATGTCGGGCATAACAAAGAACTGAGGATCCTTCTGAGTGCCGCTGATAAGTTCAACGCCCTTATCCGTCAGCTCCACGCTGTTAAGCTTCTCATCAATGACAAAGTAAAGGGGCGCCACAGCCTCGGGCATGCGCCTGTTCTGCTGCTCCATATAGATCTCCTCGGTCTTCTGCATACCCACCTTGATCCCCGGCTCACTTAAAAACTTGATAAGCGCCTTGTTCTTGGGCAGAGCCTTGAAACTGCGGAAGAGCGACAGGAATCCCTCGGCCACCTCCTCCTGATCTTCCGACATAACCAGCTTTCTGGCTTCGGCAAGATATTTCGTAGCCAGACGTTTCTGAGCTTCAAAGAGCTGCTCCACCTGCGGGCGGAGCTCCTCAAACTGCTGGTCTTCGCCTCTGGGTACGGGACCCGATATGATAAGAGGTGTGCGGGCATCGTCAATAAGCACCGAGTCAACCTCATCCACAATAGCAAAGTTGTGACCGCGCTGTACCAGTTCGTTAGGATGGCCGGCCATATTGTCACGCAGATAGTCGAATCCGAACTCATTGTTGGTTCCAAAGGTTATGTCGGCACGGTATGCGTTGCGGCGGGCCTCGGAGTTGGGCTGATGCTTGTCAATACAATCCACCGAAAGACCGTGGAACATATAGAGCGGACCCATCCACTCGGCGTCACGCTTGGCCAGATAATCATTCACCGTAACCACATGTACGCCATTACCTGTCAATGCATTCAGGAACACGGGCAGCGTAGCCACAAGGGTCTTACCCTCACCGGTAGCCATCTCGGCGATCCTGCCTTTGTGCAGAACCACACCGCCGAACAGCTGCACATCATAGTGTATCATGTTCCAGACCGTGTCATTTCCGCCGGCAACCCAATGTTGCTGCCACAGGGCCTTATCGCCCTCAATACGTACAAAATCGTGCTTTATCGACAGGTCGCGGTCAAAATCGGTAGCTGTAACCTCCACCTCCTCGTTTTCCGTAAAGCGGCGGGCGGTCTCCTTAACAATTGCGAAAACATCGGGGAGAACCTCATCCAGGACCACCTCATAGCGATCCATGACCTCCTTCTCCATCTTGTCTATCTGATTGAACAGGGGCTCGCGGTCCTCCAACTCAGTCTGCTCGACCGTAGCCTTCAGCTCCTCAATACGCTGTTTTTCAGGTATCACAAAATCTCTGACCCTCTGTTTTATTTCTAAAGTTGCAGCACGCAATTCGTCATTGGAAAGTGCTTCATAACGGGGATATACCTTCTTTATTTTATCAACCCACGGCTGAATTTCCCTTATGTCACGTGTCTGCTTACTTCCAAAAAGCTTGCCTATAAATTTACTAAAACCCATTATACGTTATATATTATTATTCCTTAATTATTCCGATTTGCAAAACTCATGCCGCAATGCAAAGATACTCTATTTTTTCTCTCTTAAACCGACTCTCAGCCAAAAGCTATACTATTTCACAAGCATTAGTATAATTTGCATAATATGAAAACTTTTTTTTATATAATAGTTTGACTTAAGCATAAAATAAAATATCTTTGCGCCGATACTTAAAAAGAGATACCTATGTATAATCTGTCAGTTCTACCCTTTTCTATTTGCGTGGTGGTGGTTATTCCGTCGCGTTAAGGGAGAGGTTTTACCTGACAATAACTATACAGGCCCTTCTTCCATAACACAGGAGAGGGGTCTTTTTTTGAATAATAAAACCGGAAAAATTAAACTGAACAGTTAAAAACCGACTTCAAAAAACAGAATCGGTTCTAAGGAATAAACAGGAAAATAGCAATAAAAACAGAATATGAAGATTCCATTAAGAAGTGATCAGTGTACAATAGGACGGCGCATGGCGGGAGCAAGAGCCCTCTGGACAGCCAACGGCATGAAACGCAGCCAGATGGGACGACCCATCATAGCCATCGCCAACTCCTTCACACAATTTGTGCCCGGCCACACCCATCTGCATGAGGCCGGCCAGCTGATCAAGGCCGAGATAGAGCGTCTGGGCTGTTTTGCCGCCGAATTCAACACCATCGCCATCGATGACGGCATAGCCATGGGACATGACGGCATGCTCTACTCGCTGCCCTCGCGCGACATAATTGCCGACAGTGTAGAATATATGGTCAATGCCCACAAGGCCGATGCCCTTATCTGCATAACCAACTGCGACAAAATTACTCCGGGTATGCTTATGGCTGCAATGAGACTCAACATACCCACCGTAATGGTGAGCGGAGGCCCCATGGAGGCCGGTCAACTGGGTGATAGGCAGCTAGACCTGATTGATACAATGGTAAGCTCGGCCGATGAGAGCATCTCCGATGAGGAGGTCGAGGCCATCGAGCGTGCCGCCTGCCCCGGTTGCGGCTGCTGTTCGGGAATGTTCACCGCCAATTCGATGAACTGCCTGACCGAAGCCCTGGGACTTGCACTCCCGGGTAACGGCACCATCCTGGCCACCCACAAGAACCGCATCAGACTCATGAAAGATGCCGCGGCGCTCATAGTCCGCAATGCCCTTAAATACTACGAAGAGGGCGATGAGAGCGTGCTGCCCCTCAGCATAGCCCAAAAGAGGAACTTTGAGAACGCCATGAATCTGGACATCGCCATGGGCGGCTCCACCAACACCATACTGCACCTGCTTGCCATTGCATACGAGGCCGGTGTGGACTTCAAGATGGAAGACATCGACCGACTGTCACGTAAAGTACCCTGCCTCTGCAAAGTGGCTCCCAACACCCAAAAATATCACCTGCAGGATGTAGGACGTGCCGGCGGCGTAATCAACATACTCGCCGAACTCTCACGGGGCGGACTGCTCCATACCGATGCACTCAGCGTAACAGGCCTCACCTACGGCGAATTGGTTGAAAAATACAGCATAACCGGGGCTAATATAGACCCCGAAGCAAAGCGCATCTACTCAACCGCTCCTGCCGGCCGGTTCAACATCGAGCTGGGCTCCCAGGAGAACAGCTATAAGGTGCTTGATACCGACCGCGCCGAAGGGTGCATACGCGATTTGCAGCATGCCTACTCCAAGGATGGCGGACTGGCCATTCTCAAAGGCAACATAGCCCTTGACGGCTGCGTGGTCAAGACTGCCGGTGTGGACGAAAGCATCTGGAAATTCTCAGGCCCCGCCCGCGTCTTCGACTCACAGGAAGATGCCGTAGAGGGCATACTCGAAGGCAAGGTGCAAGCCGGCGACGTGGTCGTCATCACCCATGAAGGCCCCAGGGGAGGACCCGGAATGCAGGAGATGCTCTACCCCACCTCATACATCAAATCGCGCCATCTGGGCAAAGAGTGTGCACTCATAACCGACGGCCGCTTCTCAGGCGGAACATCGGGCCTGAGCATAGGCCACATCTCACCCGAGGCAGCCGCCGGCGGCGCCATTGGCAAAGTTATGGACGGCGACATAATAGAGATAGACATACCCGCGCGCAGCATAAACGTGCGCCTTTCCGATGCCGAGCTGGAGGCCCGCCCCATGCGTCCTCTCACCCGCAAACGCATAGTACCCAAAAGTCTCAGGGCCTATGCCAAGATGGTAAGTTCGGCCGATAAGGGAGGCGTTAGAATAATAGACTGAAAAAAACGTTAAATTATAGTTGAAAGAGTCTGAGAAACAGACTGAAAGACATCTTAATTTATAGAATAAAAACAGCCTCAGGGCCTGCGCTGATATATAAAGCACAGCCTATAAAAAAAATAGGTATTAAAAATATAGACTGAACAAAATGAAAAATAAAATATCAGGAGCCGAAGCGATGCTCCGGGCACTGCTTGCCGAAGGGGTTGACACGGTATTCGCCTACCCCGGCGGCTCAATAATCAAGGTATTCGATGCCCTGTATGACCACTGCTGTGACATACGCCAGATATTGGTACGCCACGAACAGGGCGCCACGCATGCCGCCCAGGGTTACGCACGCGTCTCGGGCCGCATCGGAGTTGCCATTGTCACCAGCGGACCCGGCGCCACCAACACCATAACCGGCATAAGCGATGCCATGCTCGACAGCACCCCCATTGTGGTGATTGCCGGTCAGGTAGGCACCGATGCCCTCGGTACCGATGCCTTCCAGGAGATTGACTTGGTAGGCGTCACCCAGCCCATCACCAAATGGAACTATCAGATACGCCGCGCCGAAGATATAGCATGGGCCGTCGCCCACGCCTTCTATATAGCCGGCTCAGGACGCCCCGGTCCGGTGGTGCTGGACTTTACCAAAACCGCACAGGTGGGCATGATAGATTTCAAGCCCGAACATATAGAGTATATACGCAGCTACATACCCTCGCCCGACCCCGACATGAGGCAGATTGAGGCTGCCGTAAGCCTCATAGACAAAGCCCGCAAGCCGCTTGTCCTCGTAGGACACGGAGTGGAGTTGGGTCAGGCCGAAAAGGAGCTTCGGGAGTTCATCGAAAAGGGCGGTCTGCCCGCAGCACGCACCCTTTTGGGGCTTGCCGCCCTGCCCACCGATCACCCGCTTAATATGGGCATGCTCGGAATGCACGGCAATCTGGCCCCCAACATCAAAACCAACGAATGCGACCTGCTCATAGCCGTTGGAATGCGGTTCAGTGACCGTGTCACCGGAACCCTCTCCACCTATGCCCGTCAGGCCAAAATAATACATCTGGACATTGACAAGTCCGAGTTCGGCAAAAATGTCAAGCCCGATGTCGCGGTGCTTGGCGACTGCCGCAAAACTCTGAAGCTGATAACCGAACGTATGGCCAAAGCTGACCACAAAGAATGGATAGAGAGCTTTAAACCGCTTGACAAAGAAGAGTTTGATAAAGTCATAAACAACGCTCTATATCCCGCTTCCGGTCCACTCAAGATGGGCGAAGTTGTCAAGGCCGTGAGCGACCAATCCCCCGACAACTCCATTCTGGTGACCGATGTAGGCCAGAATCAGATGTTTTCGGCACGGTACTTCAAATTCCGTTCCAAACGGAGCATAGTGACATCGGGAGGACTTGGAACCATGGGCTTCTGCCTACCTGCCGCCATAGGTGCCGCTTTCGGAGCTCCCGAACGCATGGTATTCGCCTTTCAGGGTGACGGCGGTTTCCAGATGAACATTCAAGAGCTGGGCACCGTAATGCAGACCGGCGCCCCCGTCAAGATGATTGTGCTGAACAACACCTACCTCGGCAATGTACGCCAGTGGCAGCAGATGATGTTTAACTGCCGGTACTCCTGCACCCACATGATGAACCCCGACTACAGCAAGGTAGCTGCCGGCTACAGCATACCCTACAAAAGAGTGGAAAAACGTGAGGAACTTAAAGACAGTATCGCCGAAATGATTAACTTTAAGGGTGCATTTATTCTGGAAGTTATAGTTATGGACGAGGAGAATGTCATGCCTATGATCCCTCCGGGAAATTCGGTGGACAACATGATTTTCAGCCTTGCAGGCAATTAACAATTTTCTTAGGAACGAGCGCAAAGATAAGCTTGCTTAATCTTTACCGAGTGACGACAGAAAAAACAACGAAGTTGAATGAACATGAACAATAACAATAAAAAGCTGTACACTCTTATTGTACATTCAGAGAACATCGCCGGTATCCTCAATCAGGTTACTGCGGTATTTACACGCCGTCAGGTCAATATCGAGAGCCTGAACGTATCGGCATCGTCAATCCCCGGCATACACCGCTATACCATTACCGCTATGACCGACAGCGAAAGTGTTGCCAAGATTGCCGCACAGATTAAAAAAAAGGTCGATGTACTGCAGTGCCAGTACTACACCGACAGTGAGATATTCATGCAGGAGGTAGCGCTCTATAAGGTTGTTACCGGAGTCCTCACGGATAACCCTCAGATCTCGTCCATTATCCGCAAGTATGACGCCAAGCTGATTGAGGTCAACTCCACCTTCTCGGTAATCGAGAAGACCGGACGCACCGAGGACATCACCGCCCTTAACAAAGAGCTGTCGGCTCAGGGAGCCATTCTCCAGTTCGTCAGCTCCGGCCGCGTGGCCATCACCCGCGCACGTATTGAACACGTTAGCGAGTATCTGGACAATATGGCCAGCCGCTACGGTAATAACAACCCGAACGGCCGCAACAACCCAAACGGTTGCAACCCGAACGGAAGTAATTCAAATGACAGTAACAGCCTTAACGATAATAACAGTCAAAACGGTTGTAACAGTCCAAATAAGGAAAAATAATATTCTAACTAAAAACTAAGATAATATGAAAATGAATTTTGGAGGTGTCATAGAAGAGGTTATGACACGTGAGGAGTTCCCGCTGGAGAAAGCCCGCGAGGTACTCAAGAATGAAACAATAGCAGTGATCGGCTACGGAGTACAGGGCCCCGGTCAGGCCTGTAACCTACGTGACAACGGCTTCAATGTAATTGTCGGCCAGCGTCAGGGCAAGACCTACGATAAAGCTGTAGCCGACGGTTGGGTGCCCGGCAAGACTCTCTTCTCAATCGAAGAGGCTGCCATGAAGGGAACAATCATCTGTATGCTCCTGTCCGATGCCGCTCAAATGCAGCAGTGGCCCAACATAAAGCCCCATCTTACCGCAGGCAAGACTCTCTATTTCTCACACGGATTTGCTATCACATGGAATGACCGTACCGGCGTTGTTCCTCCAAAGGATGTCGATGTAATTATGGTTGCTCCCAAGGGCTCAGGCACATCACTGCGCACCATGTTCCTTGAGGGTCGCGGCCTGAACAGCTCATACGCCGTCTATCAGGATGCATCGGGCAAGGCACTTGATAAAGTTCTTGCATTCGGAATCGGCATAGGCTCCGGTTATCTGTTCGAGACCACATTCAAACGGGAAGCCATTTCGGACCTTACCGGTGAGCGCGGCTCGTTGATGGGTGCCATACAGGGCTTGCTGCTGGCCCAATACGAGGTGCTCCGCGAAAACGGACATACCCCCTCCGAAGCCTTCAACGAGACAGTCGAAGAACTTACACAGAGCCTTATGCCCCTGTTTGCACAGAGAGGTATGGACTGGATGTATGCCAACTGCTCAACCACTGCCCAACGCGGCGCTCTTGACTGGATGGGACCGTTCCACGATGCCATCAAGCCTGTCGTTAAGAAACTCTACGAGAGCGTAAAGAGCGGCAACGAAGCCCAAATCTCAATCGACAGCAACTCCAGGCCCGATTATCGCGAAGGCCTTGCAAAAGAGCTGGCCGATTTGCGCAACAGCGAGATGTGGCAGACCGGCGCCGTGGTACGCAAACTTCGTCCCGAAAACAACTGACCCCAACCTACATCTGCCGGCTGTTGAAATTTTAAAAATAAACACTACTTCAGCAGCTCTTCTAACAGAAAAACCTGTCGTGAATTCGACAGGTTTTTTATAGCAGATATTATCTTCTGTGTCCCTTTTCATTTATCTTTCATGATTTCATTGATTTTTATCCAGTAATAAAATGCCTCAATGTTTGTTTTTTTCAACTTGTTTAATTTTGTCGGCAGAGGACTCTCTATGATTGCATGCTGCAAATCCGAAATATCACTCCTGTCAAAATATTCTATTCCTGTCAAATTATTGGTAATCAACACGGATAGATAGGCTGTTTTAGAAGCATCAATAATAGCCTTATCAAGTTCATACCTCTCACTGTGGATAAAATTTTGTATTCGTTTTATACCCTCCTGCAGAAGATTAAAATTCTTCTTATCTGTTTGTCCCTTTAGGCAAATACAAAGTGAAGTGTGGTATATATCATCCAAAACCTGTTTAATATTGGCAGTATCTAGGTGCCGATACGCCAGTTCAACTTTTGCAAATTTGTGAAAGGTATCAGCGACAACGGTTAAATCGTTTATATGGTCAAACAATGAGGCAATATCATAAAGCTGCTTAATGATTTCCATTGTGCACAGCTTATCAT
>DDLZ01000106.1:469-8733 GCA_002340405.1 Bacteroidales bacterium UBA2559 | reverse complement strand
ATATTTTTGATAGGTAATGACACCAAGTCGTTATAGTAGTTGTCCTCAAACAGCACGTCAAGTAAAATACAATCGTTAGCATTGTTCGTATTGTAAGTTACCTGATAGTAAAATTTTGCATGGCTTTTTGGAACGACATTTGTCGTTTTACGATTTACAAGTTGAACTTTATTAAACCCGTATTGCTCAACATTTTGACCTAAATATTTCTCAATATCCGTTTTAGGCGGACATATTATATCAATGTCAACAGATAGACGTTTTGAACTATCCAAATGTAACATCAACGCAGTTCCTCCTTTAAAAACAAACGGACATCCCGACAACGCCAGGGCTTCCAATAAGGATAATGCCCGAACAGTTTTTTCCAACATTGTGATATTTTGGAAATGGTTTTCATCGGCAATCTGTTGCAACCATTGCATGGAACGGCTTTCCGGAAGTATCATAGTGCATTATTGTAAAGCTGTTTGACTTGCTCGCTACGCCCCCTGCGGGTCGCATAGCGAATTAATTTTCTCTTGTTGATCTTATGTCTGTCCAACACATTACGGTAGAAATACGAAATTTCAGCACCCTGTAGAAAATCAAATTCCACATCGCCGGCAATATCAACCAGCATCTTCTCAATAGTCGGAATCAAGATGTTTCCAACATTTTGTAATGGCGCCTCCGATACCAGTATTCTAATGATTATAGCAGAACTCCCTGCGACGTAACGTTGATATTCTTCCTTGTCCGGACGAAAAAAAACAAATTTTCGGTGCTTGCCTTTCAAGAAATTAAAAACAGACTCCGCTGCTTCACGCTCCACGTCAATATAAATATAATCAAGGTCAGGTATATGATGCATAAAAGGCATGAGTGCTTCGCTGTTCCACAGACAAAAAACAGCAAATGGGAACTGTTTTTTCAGCATATTGTTAAGTTGCCGCATCTCATCTGAAACGGGAAATATCGAAGCCGTCAAGCGATAAACACCTCGCCCGACACGTTCCAGATTTTTGGATTTCACAAGCCTATAGAGCTGCTGAGATAGTGTTTTTTCGTCAAAATCGGAAAAATTCTCCAACAATTCCGCACGCGAAAACACTGACCTCTCCAGTGCAAAATTCTGTATTTCATTGTTGATACTCATTCTTTAGTTGTTACAAAATACATCTGCAAATATACTACATTATTTGGCAATAAAAATTGTTATTGCCTAAATTTGTAGTTATTCTCGACTTCAGACCGGCAGACCGGATTAGAATATCTTGTAACGGGTATCCTCGATGTTGGCCTGGAAATAGAGCTCCTGAAGAAGCGAATTGGCTATCTGACGCGAATCGATAGAGATAATACGTGCTCTCTCGGCTTCATCGTCATATTCCGTAGGATAGTTATCCTCCGTCAGTTTCTGAGCTACATATATGCAGTATTCCCCCTTCATGGGTTTGGTCATCACATCTTTTTCAAGAATGCTGATTGCGGGACCCACTGTAGCCTCATTGTTCACCGACGATGAGAGATAAGCCGGATTATTGAAGTTCGCATAAAGGATAGTATCAATATTTATGCCCTGGACATTAGCCAGTTCGTCAATTGAAGCGGCTCCGTCAAAACGGCTCTTCAATGTCTCGAATTTCTTTTCATTAAGCACCTTACGGTTAAGCGCCGAAGCGGCATCCTCGATAGGACGGTAACCCTGCGGATTGATCTTGTCAACGGCCACCACCATAAGATGATCGTTAGCCGAACCTGCCTCAAATATACGTGAAACCTCGCCCTCACCGGCCTCAAACAACCAGCGCAAAGCCTCGTGTGTTCTGGGCACACCACCTACATTGTACATATAACTCTCAAAACCGGGATAGTAAAGCAAATGGTAGTCGGAATCCTCGGCATTCTTCTTGAGATCATCAAGTGTAGTATTTGATGCAACAAACATGCTTAGTTCATTATATGCCTTATTGCTCGTTTCGTCGCTGAATTGTATCTGACGCTTAATTATCGCCATATCATACTTCTTTACGGAGTTCCTGACATCATCCACCTTAAACACCAGATTACCTCCGGTAAGCCTTACATTGGCAATCTCACCCTTCTTCATAGAGTTGAGTCTGTTCAGATAGAGAGCGTTGTCACCCGTTATTGATGCAGGCTCATAGGCCTCGGCAGGCAACCATTCGGGCTGACCCGACTGCATATATCTGGCAGCCAGTTCCTGGAAAGAGGCACCCCTCTTTACAGCATCTGTTATACTGTCGGAGATCCTTATGTCTTCCTCCTGATTTCCGGTAGCAACCTGAATAACACTGAATTGTATCGAATCGTAACCCATAGAGGTTCCAAGCAGCCTGAATGAGTTATAAGAGTCATCAAAAGGATTGTAATAGGGTCCGAACATACCGTTTGAATCTACCGAATCCAATCTTTCCACTACATCCTCAGGCAGAGTGGTTGCCGAGCGGGGAACATCGCTATAGGTGATCTCCGATTCGGCACGACGCAGTAAAGATGCAAAATCGGTATCATAAGGAGCCTCCTCAAGCTGAACGGTCAGCTCCTGCATTTCGGCAAGCAGAGCTTCACTATCGGCAGTTGAAGGATAGATAGGGACATCAATGTAGTATATGTCACGATTCTCTGTATAGTTAAACAGAAGCTCCTTATTCTCCCTATAGGCCTTCTTTATGTCGGCGGCCGTAACCTTCACGGTCGAATCGGCAACAGACGAATAAGGTATGGAAGCCATCAGGACATCATTTCTCTTGACACGTGTTTCATACGAATTCTTAGCCGCCACAGGATTCGGCACAAGACCGGCGGTTACCAATGAAATATATTTGCTGTAAAGGAGGTTTGACTTGATGTTATCCTCAATGTAGAGCCAATATCTATACAATGCATCGTATTGTCTCATATCCTGAGCGCTCATCATAGATTGGTCCAGATCATTGTAAACGGCAAGGAAAGTCATAAGATAGTCCACGTCAAACCTGCCCTCTTCATCGTTAAACGGAGTATTTTGTAAAATAGGGTCAGTGCCCTGAGCAATAATTTCCCTTATCTCGGCATCGGTAACCTTAAGCCCTATGGCTTCGGTCTCCTTTTCGATTATGGTGCGCCGTACCATGACGCTCCAGACCTCATCTTTAATCTGGTTATTCTGTTCTTCGGTAAAGTCCTGTAAGCCTGTGCTGAAACGTACCACTTCGGAATAACTCTCCAGCTCATTCTGGAAATCCATGGCAGAAATCTTTTTCCCATCAATGGATCCGATATACTGAACACCCTGGTTGGGACGGATCAGTCTCCAAGCGTCACCAAGAATAAAAGCCAGCAAAGCAATGCCGATCACGATAAGAAGCAGTGGTCCTTTGCTTCTGATTTTCTGTAATGTTGCCATTTATTTATAGTTTTATCTTATATTTTCAATCCTGTTTTGGCCCTGTCGGAAGCCGAGAGGGATAAAAACGCACAAAAGTACAAAAAAAAGTCCGAATCGGACTAATTCATAACAATTTGTTTACATGAATTTTGTATAACCGCCTTACGGAAGATATTCTACTATCATCGCGAGCCGACCTTCAGTTCGACCAGTTCAATTTTGGTTTCGCCCTTTTTGAGTATGCGGAATGTATAATCCCCTATCTCAACCGTCTCGTTTACCTTCGGGAAACCGCCTACACTCTCCAGTATGAGACCGCCTACTGTCATGTATTCATCCGATTCGGGTATTTCCAGGCCGAACATGGAATTGACGTGGTCAATCTCCATCCTGCCTGACAGGATATAACCGTCATCGGTCTTTTTTGCTACCAGTTGGTTTACGTCATGCTCATCCTCTATTTCACCCAGTATCTCCTCAATAATATCTTCCAACGAAACTATGCCCGATGTCCCTCCAAACTCATCCAGCAACACGGCGATACTCTTTTTGCGGGCAATTAGTTGATTCATAAGCTTTTGCGCCATAAGGGTTTCGGGGACGAACGGTACGGTTTGGATATACTCTTTCCAGTCATCTTTGTGACGGAACAGTTCCGATGAATGGATATAACCTACAATATGGTCCATATCGCCCTCATAGACAAGGATTTTAGAATATCCGGTCTCGATAAAGGCATCCAGCAAAACATCCGATGAAACGTCAAGGCTGACGGCACAAATCTCATTGCGCGGGATCATACAATCACGGGTTTTGACATTGGAAAAGTCAAGCACATTCCGAAATATCCGCACCTCCGGATCGGAAACTTCGTCATTTGGAACACCGTAAAGGCTCGACTGTACAAAAAAATCCAGATCTACCTTCGAAAAGGCCTTCTTACTGTTCTCGCGATCAATCCTTATCCCGACTACACGCAGCATCATACGGGACAGCCAGGTGGCTATCATAGAAATCGGATAGAGTATAATATATATGAGATAAAGCGGAACGGCAAAAAAATTCAATTTACCATTGGGATTGTGTCTGAAAATGATTTTAGGGACAAATTCACCAAGCACAATTACAATTAACGTCGAGACCAGAGTTGTGATAACCACCATCACGAACTCGTTGGTTATCAGGCCGGGCGGCAGCAGAGCGTCAATGACACGGGCCATCATCGTACTGTATATGACCAGCGAGACATTGTGCCCCACAAGCATTGTCGAAATGTAGAGATTCGGATTGCGTATAAACTTTCCCAAAATCCTGGAGTAGAAGGTATTCTGCGCCGAATCCATTTCGAAGCGGAGTTTGTCCGATGAAACGAAAGCTATCTCAAGCCCCGAAAAGAGTGCCGAAAAGCAGAGCGCCACGAGCAGTATGAGCAGAGTCTGGTTCATTATTCCTGAATGGGAAAAACACCTTCGGTCTTACGAATAGTGTAGTCCGTCATATTACTGTTAGACTCAAAGCCATGGCCTATTATTACCTGATTCTCCTGCTCAATTCTAATAAGGCTGTCGGAATAGATTACACCTCTGCGATTGTCCCAAAAGAGCAGATGCGTATCAAACTTCTCATTCTTGATATTCTCGGCATGCACGTTGTGCCTGAGTTCCCAAAGGTCCTTATTGTAAAAATTGTATGCAGTATCGGCCTGAATCATGGATTCCACCTGTTTGAGACTGTCCAGCAGTTCCAGCTTGACCCCCTTCTCCATGGCGTAAAACGGAGGGTCCATCTTATCAAATATCTTCCACTCCTCGGCTTCGACCTTATAACGGATTATACCCTCCTCGGAGATAAGCATATCAACGCCAAGAGTAGTCATGACCGACATGGAATCACGGCTCGTAACCGCCTCACCCAACTGACGGGTGTTTTTACGACAGGAGAGAGACAGAAACGACAGGGCAATCGCCATAAAGACGATTGCCGTGCACTGTCGTATTTTTCCGGGAAATTCTCCCGTCTTACATTTCATTTATCTTATAGTGACTGTTTCGTTTATCCAGCCCTTGATTTCAAGCTTGTCACCCGGTTTGATTCCAAGCATGAAAAGATCCTCTTCTATATTGTTGGTCTGCGCATTATATGCTCTGATAAGCTCGTTGGCACGGTCAATGACTGTCGAGTCTGAATCAACCCTGCGGGCCTGCTCCAGCTTGTCAATGACAGCAAAGAAGGCACAACGGTTAAGAGCCGGGTCGTCAGTCCACTTGTAATTACTGGCGTAAAGCTGTGCAAGAAGTATATATGCATTGCCATTGTTGGGGTTGGCAGCAAGAGCCTTCTGGATAGCCGAGCGGCTATTATCGTCATTTTCCAGCATGTTCCATACCTGAGCTATCCTGAAGTGAAGGTCCGACAAACTCTCACTGTCGGTTTCCATCTCAACTGCCTGACCGTAATAGTCGAGAGCCGTTTCATAGTCGTCCCGCTGTACAATATAGAGATTAGCCAGACCCTTTGCAGTCTGCACTGTCGGAGCGGCTGCATGGACATACTCGGCAGCAGCGAAATAAGCAGTACTGTGTGTGCAGTCAAAGAGCTGCATAAGATCGAGTACCTTACTCAAATATTCAAGGTCATTTTTGTGCTCCTCAATTTTCTCACCGTAAATTTTCTGCAGGTCATCGCAGTCGGCGGCACCGCTGTTTATGAAGTATGCATCAATATTACTCTTAGTCGTGATAGCTGCCTGCTTAATCCGATCGTCAGTCTGAGCCTCAATAACCGGATCTATGTAGTTCGCGCAGTCAATATAATCTTGAATCAGAGCTTCTCTGTACTCTTCGTTGTCCATATTAGACCTGTATCTCTGCGAGGAAACATTCATCAGATCGGCCAATACATAATAGATGCACTGATCCTTCTCCATTGTTACGGCTTTGCGTAAAAGTTCATAAGCCTTGGCCAGATCCGGTTTGGGATTATAGGCAAGATAATCATGTGAATAGAGCGCAATAACCTCACCTTCACGTACAGGATTACTGGCTAACGCGTTGAGCTGAGGCAAATATTTAAGTCTCTGCTCATAAACCTGTATAAGTTCATTGGAATACTGAGCCTTCTTCTCAGGATCTGTCTCCTCTTTATAGAGTGCACGCAGAATCCTTACACCATTGGTATAGGTGGCATTCTGTGCAGTAGGGCAATCGTTGAAAACAGCCTTCCATCCGTTTTCATATGCCTCCTTGTAGTTTTCAGTCTTGACGTATTCGGTATAGATACTGATATTCCTGAGGCATTCAATACTGTCCTCTCCCCTACCGTAACGTGAACCGTCTTCTACGCCCTTCTGTGCATAAACACCCGTTGCCATCAAAGCTGCAAGGGTCACAAATAAAAATTTTCTCATAATTGTAAATAACTGTATATATTCTAAATTGTTTCTCTCTATTTTTAAGATATTGCCGGCACCATAAAAGTTAAATTAATCGGCCTGTATCTTCCTGAACCAGCGTTCCATAAAAGACAGTCCTACATTCAGCCTAAAGTAATTCTCGGTAATCATGCCCTCTGTTCCGGGCTGAACCCTTACAAACTGTCCCGATATGTGCAGAAAAGACCTGCTGTCATATGCAAGAGCAAACGGAATCGAAATTCCGGCGCTTACCGAATATTCGGTAGGGCCGTTGTATCCGTCAATCTTATAATAGGGTTGTCTGTACGAAATACCCGCACGGTATGTGCTGTGACGGAACAGGTTCTTATCCGAAATGTCGGGACAATAAAGCACTCCTGCCGATGCTTTAACGCTGTTAACCCCATACTTACTCTCAAAGAACGCGGCATCGGACCATGTCTGATATGAAACATCAGCGCCAAAGATCAGTTTTTCGGCGGCATATGAGAATCCCGCCGAAAAGAGATGAGGCATACTGAACGCTCCGTCTGCGCCATATTTTATAGTGTCACCTCCAAGCTCAATCCGCATGGCATCACAATCAGGTGTCGTGGCGGGGGACCAGGTTGCACCTAAAACCAGCCTGCCCTCTTTCAGCGGCATGGTGGTCTGCGCCCCTAAATCAATTTTTACCCCCCGCAAGTCGGCAGAATATGTCAAAGGTCTCGATTTTATCTGAACATCCGAATAACTGTCAATCACATAATGTGACAGATCGCCGGTAACAAAAGCCGTATTCATTCCCACTGAAAGCCATCCGGTTGCAGCCCAGCCCAGACCGCCCTTGAACTCCCTGACTCCGCCCGTGCCGTAATATTGGTCGGTGCGTGTAAGAATTTCTCGGTCATTACGGTCGATCACCGTAGTTGACGAAAAGTTGTAACCCACATTTGAAAAAGGTACGAATGCAGCGGTTAGACCAACCTTAGGAAGAATTCTGAACTGCATTGCCATATAATCGACGGTGGTGTTGCGTGCATTTACCTTAAATCCTTTCTCGCGAAAATTACCGTGCTGGAACGACATGCCCATATCGGCTAAAAATGTGAGCGTGTCAACCGATGAGTAGGAAGCGGGATTATGCAGATTTATTGTATTGGCAATACGCATACCGGTACCGATACCGCCCATAGCTTTACTTGATGCAGTACTTCCGTCAGTCAGAACTCCAAGTCCGTATCTTGAATAAGGCGTATTGATTCCGTTCTGTGCACTTAGCCGAATCGTTGTCAACAAACATACCAACACAACCGTAGAAAAATATCTTTTTATCCTGTCAGCTCTTTTCATTATAATCGAAAATGCAAGCTAAACCTTTTAAAACAAGATTGGCGACTGCAAAAATACCACTTTTACAATTCATATCAAAAAATTTAATATCTCCGCCGGTTAAAAAAACAAAAAGGGAGGGATAATACTCTTTCAAATCTATAATAT
>DDLZ01000106.1:0-363 GCA_002340405.1 Bacteroidales bacterium UBA2559 | reverse complement strand
GAGTCCGAAACGGGGTGTCGGACCGTCGGCATCAACCAGCGGGAGCCTGCCCGTATGTTCATAGAGAGAACTGAAGCGCAGTGCCGCTCCGGGCGCAATATTTCCGCCTGCATATTCCCCGGCCGCCGTCACCAGATCAAAAGTCACCGCAGTACCCATATCAATGACCAGCAGGTCGTGTCCCTGCTTCAGCGACCATGCTCCCACGGCAGCAGCAAGCCTGTCCATTCCCAGAGTCTGTGGCGTTGAATAGAGATTTTTAAGCGGAACAGGTGTCTCATGGGTTAGCTGCACCATATTCATCGAACTCAAAAAACTGCTTAAACCGGCATCGATTTCACTGACCGTACACCACATCCCCCC
>DDLZ01000067.1:10868-15269 GCA_002340405.1 Bacteroidales bacterium UBA2559 | reverse complement strand
GAGAAAGCCGCCAAGGAATTAGGATTTACCGCCTGCGAAGTGGAAGAATAATACAGAAACAGTCAAAATCACATGGAATAGAACGAACAGCGCTATAACCCGGGAAAAAGCGCGGAAAACACGAAATAAGTAATAGTAAATATTAGCGCAAAGACAGTGCAGAGATAAAAATAAGGAACGTGGGTTTTTCCCACGTTCCTTACTGTTTTCAACTGATCTCAGGAATCAGAAACCGCCGCCAAAGCCGCCGCCAAAGCCGCCAAACTGTGAGGCATCAAATTCCTCAACCTTCACACCTGCGGGAACAGTAAACATAGCAGCATCAACTGCCTTCTCCTCGAACTTCTTGCAAGTCTGTCCAAACTCTCCCATCTCGGTTGACATGAGATTCTTAAGCTGGATGCCTTTGTATATCCATACGGTCTGCTCCATCTGATTACCCATCATATCAATGGTCATCGTATATTTGGTGCACTCCTTACCGGCAACAGTCTCCTTGCCAACCTCTTTGATATTGTTGTCCTTCTTGACCTGATCGGTCAGGTTGTTCCAGTTGATTGTGGATGTGGCACGACCGGCACGCATACCTCCGCCGGGACCTCCGGCAGGGAATTTAGTAGCAGTCTTAGCCTCATCGTTAATACGGATCTGGGCGCCGTCTTTGTCAGTGATAGTGCGGGTTTTACCCTGACCGCCAAAACCGCCCTCCGATACCTGAGCGACCTTCAGACCGTAATCATCAAAATAGGTCTCTGTGATCATCTCCTGACCCATCATGTCCATTGACATAGTGATAACACCNNATTAAAAATTAAAGGTTATACATTTTTTGATATTAACACACCATTATATAGATATAATAGTTATACCTCAAAGTTAAAAACCGTATGACAAAAAATATACTTTATAAATATCTTTTACTGTTAATGCTCTAAGTATATTTATAAAATCAATCAAGTCTGTTGCTATCGCTGCTAAGTTCTCTCCACAGAATATCTTTGAGTTGCTCTATTCCGAGTCCGCTTACGCTCGATATAAAGACATATGGAATGTCGTTCGGCAGTTTAGGTTCAAGCATTGAGATAAGTTCTACGTCAACAAGGTCGCATTTGGTAACAGCCAACACACGCTGCTTGTCAAGCATCTCGGGATTAAACTGTGCCAGCTCATTGAGCAGAATATCATACTCCTTTCTTATATCCTCAGTATCGGCAGGTATCATGAAGAGCAGCAACGAGTTACGCTCGATGTGCCGCAGAAAACGGAGTCCCAGACCCTTGCCTTCACTGGCGCCTTCAATTATACCGGGAATATCGGCCACAACAAATGATTTATCCTCATGATAAGAGACTATACCCAGATTGGGTTCAAGCGTAGTAAAAGGATAGTTGGCTATTTTGGGTTTAGCTGCCGATATGACCGAAAGCAGTGTTGACTTACCGGCATTTGGAAAGCCCACCAGACCGACATCGGCAAGCAGCTTGAGTTCAAGCACAACCATACGTTCCAGAGCCGGTTCGCCGGGCTGTGCAAAACGCGGTGCCTGACGTGTAGGCGTACGGAAATGCCAATTGCCCAGTCCGCCGCGACCGCCGCTAAGCAACACCTCCTGCTGCCCGTCTTCGGTTATGTCACAAAGATGCTCGTCCGTTTCGGCATCATAAGCCACAGTACCGCAAGGAACCTCAATAATAATATCCTCGCCATCTTTTCCGGTACGTCTGTTACCGCCGCCGTGGCCGCCATCCTCAGCAAACAGATGACGTTCATAACGTAAATGCAACAATGTCCAGTAGTTGCGGTTACCCTTTAAAATGACACTGCCTCCCTTACCGCCGTCACCGCCATCAGGCCCCCCTTTGGGAACATATTTATCGCGACGCATATGAACCGATCCTCTGCCGCCCTTACCCGAGCGGCAGAGGATCTTCACATAATCGACGAAATTTGATTCTGCCATCTATTAAAAGAATGTGTCAAAGCGACGCCACTTTTTCTATTATCTCCTTAATAATCAAGTTCGTATCACCCTTAAAGGTAAATTCTGACAATACACCCTCATTTTTAAACCACTCAATCAACGGATAGGTCTGGTTATAATATACTTTGAAACGTTTCTTAATGGTCTCCTCATTATCATCGGCACGACCCTCTATCTTAGCACGTCTAAGAAGGCGCTCCATAAGTACATCTTCGCTCACATTCAGATTAATGGTGATCGTAATCTTCTCGCCGCGTTCCTGAAGCATATCCTTAAGTGCCTTGGCCTGAACTATTGTACGTGGGAACCCGTCAAAAATCACACCCGGTCCGTCAAGCATGGAATCATAAACACCGGCCAATATATCAATCATATGCTCATCGGGGATAAGCTGTCCCTGATCAATATAGCCCTTAACTATTTTTCCAAGTTTTGTGCCGGCCTTTATTTCTGCCCTCAGCACATCGCCGGTGGAAATGTGATTGTAACCGAATTCCTTGACTAAAGCAGTGCTATAGGTTCCTTTACCTGAACCCGGAGCACCGAAAATTACGATGTTGTCCATTGTTGAGTTTGTTGTTTTATTTGATTATCCTATAAATGTCTCGTGTATTCCTGCCAAAACCGTCATAATCCAAACCATAACCTACAATAAAGCCGNNAGGTTAATGTCAACCTCGAGTTTGTCAGGCTTGAACAACATTGTACATACCGAAATTGATGCCGGATTCTTTTTCGAAAGCAGGGAAATAATGTCACGCATAGTAAGGCCGGTATCGACAATGTCTTCAACTATTATAACATGTCTGTCTTCTATCGTTTCGTTTAGGCCTATCACCTCTTTAACCGTTCCCGTGGTGTCAGTTCCCTGATATGATGCCATTTTTATAAACGATACATTGCAGGGAATAGTAACGTTTTTAAGCAGGTCCGAAGCAAACATAAACGCACCGTTAAGTATGCAGAGAAAGATAGGATCCTTGCCCTCATAGTCACGGTTTATATCCGATGCAACTCTCCTGATTTCAGCCTGAATATCATTCTCAGGTATAAAAATTCCAAATGATCTATCCTTGACTTTTATGATCTCCATACTATACTAAGATTATAATTTACAAATGTAGTTAAAAAAACGGTTTTCTCATACAACCATGAGACTGAATTTTAGGTCAGATATCCGATAATCATGGCATTTTAACAAAATAAATGTACTTTTGTCAAGTTAGAACCGAGACTTATGGAGAGCTCACTGATAAAAATGTGTCTGAATGAACTTAGTGGATATACGTCCGCTGAAAAGATTGAAATTGACTCAGAGTCATCAATCCGGCAAATGTTGCGACCACGTGACCCGCAAGCTCATAAGAAATGTTTCGGACATGCATTGTTATACGCCGGAAGCATGGGAATGGCCGGCGCTGCAGTACTGTCAGCAAAAGCCTGCATGCGGTCGGGAGCAGGACTGCTCACAGTTTGCTCACCCTTATACAATAATGCAATCCTGCAGACTACAGTACCTGAAGCTATGACAATAACTCCGAAAGAGGTGTCGCTTACAGATTTTAGCACATCCCGTTTCAATGCTATCGGAGCCGGTCCCGGACTGGGCTGCGGAGAAGATAGGACCAGACTGCTTGCCATACTTATAAAATCTGCAAAGCTTCCTATGGTGCTTGATGCCGACGCACTGAACATCATTGCTAAGAATCCCGAAATAATGGAATACCTGCCTCAAACAACAATACTCACACCCCATGTGGGTGAACTGGCAAGACTGACCGGAACCTCTTTCAGCAATCGTACCGACATAGTTACGAAGGCGTTGGAATTGGCATTAAAACACAACGTTACAGTAATAGTGAAAGGAGCGCCCACGGTTACCGTATCGCCCGACGGGAAACTGTTCATAAACACCACAGGAAACGCCGGAATGGCTACAGCCGGCTCAGGCGATGTCCTGACCGGTATAGTGTTAGCCATGATCACCCAAAGCTACTCAGGGACCGAAGCCTCACGTATTGCAACATATATACACGGACTTGCAGGTGACATTGCAGCCCGAAAATTCAGCCAGACGGCTATGACATCGGCCGATATTGCCGACTGCCTTCCCGAAGCCTGGCTTAAAATGACAATGGAATTATGAAAAGAATATTTGGAATTACTGTCCTGACATTGGGCAGCTGCCTGATTGCATCATCAGCATTGGCACAGGGTCTCTCGGAACCCTACTCCCCCGGAGTAACAAATGACGCGGTTTCGTACTGGTTACCGCGTACATGCCTGAATATCACTGTCAATACACGTCGTACCACCTTCACGCCGGGTGAATTCTCACGTTATGCCGAAAGATATCTGCGACTGAACAACGTAAAGGATAAGTCTGAGGAGAGCTGGGAAATAACCGGAATCACGGTAAC
>DDLZ01000067.1:0-10669 GCA_002340405.1 Bacteroidales bacterium UBA2559 | reverse complement strand
CTTGAACATCTGGATAAACAGGAAGCAGCCCTGCTTACACTGTTCAGCGGCAACACCGAGGTGTATGAAGAGTCGTTTACCATTAACATAAACCCCGAAACTTCTGTTTCTAAGCTTATGGCGTTCAGATTCTCTGCCAAACTAGGTGTGCTGCCGGTAAATAATCTGGCCGGAGAACCGGTCTGGATTGACATTGAGGATAAGGAGATGATGTCCGGCGGGCAGAATCAAAGCCAAAAAGGAAATATGACATCAACATTGGAGAAAGGACGAAATAAAGACGGTTTCCTCTTCTGCCGTATTCCGGGCAGGGCAATAGTGAGAATCTATAATAATCGCCAATCGTTTGTGACTAAGGAGATTCCCTTTGCTCAGTTCGGCTCCGTTGAAGTCGTTTCACGGAATATCATGGGTAAGAATGCCGATACGAAGATCACATTTAATACTACGACCGGCGGGATCACGGGAATAAACGAATAAACTGTTCAGACAATAAAAAAATCCGGACGGAACTTTATAGGAACCATCCGGATTTTTTACATCTTATATTCTCTCAGTTATAGCTATAGGAAGATATAACGCAATACAAATAGTATTGAAAGAACCCACATCATAGGATTGATCTTTCCAAATCTGCCGATAAGTATATTGAATATAACGGTTATCATCTTTTCATCCTTATCCTTAATCTTCTTAATTATGCCACAAACTAAATTGATAACAACATAAGTAATAAGACCCAGCATTATACCATCGGAAATACTGTAAGCCAAAGGCATAACGATAAGGGTGATGTATGCCGGGATAGACTCGGAAAAATCGTCAAACTCTATATCCTTGACCGTTGACATCATCATAACGCCCACAACTATCAGTGCAGGAGCTGTTGCTGCCGAAGGTATTGCAAGGAATAACGGAGCAAAGAACAGTGCTATCACAAAGCAGATAGCGGTAGTGAACGAAGTTAGACCGGTGCGTCCGCCGACAGCAACACCAGCCGCACTCTCAACATATGTCGTTGTGGTGCTGGTACCGAAAGCGGCACCTGCAACAGTAGCTACGGCATCGGCCATAAGGATTTTCTTTACACCGGGAATAGTGCCGTCGGGATTCATCATATTGGCCCTCTTTGATACGCCTATAACCGTACCTATGGTATCGAAAATGTCAATAAAGAGGAATGTGAATACCACAACCAACATATCCAGAGAGAATATGTGAGTCCATTCAAACTTCAAAAATATAGGTTTGATTGAAGGAACCGCACTCATAACACCACCAAACTGTGTAACAGCTTCGGGCACAGCACCGGGAGCAGCATCGGCAGGAAGCGGCATTTTAAAGAATATGCCCAATACTGCAGTTATAAGGATACCGACCAATATTGCGCCCGGAATCCTCAGAACAAGCATTATCGAAGTGATCAGCAAACCTATAACAGCCAGCAGAGCCGGACCGGAAGTTATATTACCCAAAGTTATGATTGTACCGCCGTCATCTACAATAATACCTGCGTTAACCATACCTATAAATGCAATAAACAGGCCGATACCTACACTGATAGCACTCTTCATGGATGCAGGAATAGCATTGATGATTGCTTCACGCACATTTGTAAGAGTCAGCAGAATGAATATGAGACCTTCAATAAATACAGCTGTTAGTGCAAACTGCCAGCTGTAACCCATGGTCAGACATACGGTATAGACAAAGAATGCGTTAAGGCCGAGACCGGGGGCCAAAGCAAAAGGCTTCTTTGCATAAAGAGACATTACCAATGTACCTACAATGGCAGCCAGACCGGTTGCTGTAAAAACAGCCCCCTTAGGCATACCCATAGCCTCCAGACTACCGAAGATATCCGGGTTGACAGCCAGTATATAGGACATTGTCAAAAATGTGGTTATTCCGGCAAGGATCTCAGTTCTGACTGAGTGTTTGCCCTCCTCAAATCCAAATAATTTAGCTAATGCAGTCATACATTACTATATTTAAAAATCCCACTTAACGCCAAGACAAGGATTAACCATGAATCCCTGGTTACCGGCAAAGTTGCTGCTAATCTCAATCTCTGTTCCAATATTGAAGTTCGGGCAATCAAACAGTGAACCTATATTATACCAAAGCTGGGGCTCTGAAATAAAGGTAAGTGACTTTTGACTTTTATCTTCGTCTGCATAGGGACCATCCTCGCCCCATATATCGGCAAAACCTGAGAATCTAAGGCCTTCCACGCCGAACAGATTGTTCATACCCCATACGAAGGTAAATTGCAGAGGCAGATGACTCTCCGAACCCTTGAAAGTCTTGTACATAAGTTCAAATGTGAAGGTGTTTGAAAAATCAGCGTTGTGCATGAAATACTCTACACCAAACAACCAGTTACGGCTTCCGAAACCTACACCGCCGTTGAACTCAATATGCGCACTGAGTGCGGCAAGATCCGAATCCTGCCAAAAATTAATAGCACGGGCGATTTCAAAATAGCTGCCATAATTCCTTATACCATAGAAATGTTCGTTGGGCTTAAAACCGGGAATTGTCTCTTTATCACGCTCTTTCTGGGTAAAATAGTCATAATCCACAAAAAAGAATGTGCTGCCCCAATCATCGGCCTTGAACATCTCAAGAGTAGTAGTGACATGCTTACGGTTTTCCCCAAAATCATAGAAGACCTGTAAGTTTGTCTGTGCAAAAGCACCCACTGCGAGCAGGCTGAAACCTGCAAAAACTAAAATTCTTTTCATCTTGTTTTTTTTTAAATAATGAAATTTATTAATGTATAATTTTTTGTCAATCAATTCTTACCAATAGTCTCCTCTGCTGACTCCTTAGCATCGGCATCGGCGCCGGCACGTTTGCCGCTGACATACTCCTCGTAGGATATATTGAAATCCTTACCGGGAAGAACCGCATTTAAAATTATGCCTACCAACGCAGCTACTGCCAGACCGGAGAGTGAAATCTTTCCGAACGAAATACTGCCGGGGCCGTACTGGATACCTATTGCAAGCACCAGGATCAAGGCTGTAATAAGTACATTGCGGTTGTTGGTAAAGTCAACATTATTCTCAACCAGATTGCGTACACCTACAGCCGATATCATACCGTAAAGAACCAGTGAAACACCGCCTACGGTAGCTGTCGGCATCAAATATATGAGCTGCGCAAATTTAGGACAAAATGAAAATATGATAGCCAGAACAGCTGCAATGCGCACCACCCTGGGGTCAAACACCCTGGTCAGGTTGAGTACGCCTGTATTTTCACCGTAAGTGGTGTTGGCCGGAGCGCCGAACAGGGCGGCTAATGAAGTAGCTAAACCATCGCCCATAAGAGTGCGATGAAGTCCGGGATAGGCAATAAAGTTACGGTTACAGGTTGATGAAATGGCACAGATATCGCCGATATGCTCAATCATTGTAGCAAAAGCTATAGGTACAATAGCTATGATTGCTGTTCCCATAAATGACCAGTCAGGATTCTGAAGCGCTGCAAAAGCGGTGTTCTCCATCTGGAATGGCAGTCCAAACCATGCAGCCTCCTTAAGAGGAGTAAAGTCAACCTGACCGAAGCCGGCTGCAACTAAATATGAACCGATTACACCCAGAATAATAGGAATAATCTTTATCATACCCTTGCCGAAGATATTGCATATCACTATGATAGCAATAGCGAGCAGAGCAATCCACCAGTTGGCCTGACAATTGTTAATAGCACTTGCCGAGAGGATAAGACCAATTGAGATTATAATCGGACCTGTTACCACCGGCGGGAAAAAGCGCATAGTGCGCTGCACACCATAAAATTTGAACAATGCAGCCAAAACGAAATAGAGAAGACCTGCACAAAACACACCAATAGATGCGTATGTCAGAGCCTGATTTGCGGTAAAAAGTTCCATGCCGGCCGCTGCATTCTTGGCAAGCGCAAACTCCTTAACGGCAGCATAACCACCGAGAAATGCGAATGAGGAGCCGAGAAATGCAGGCACCTTCATTTTCGTAAACAGATGGAAAATCAGTGTTCCGATACCTGCGAACAACAGGGTCGCCGAAACTGAAAGTCCTGTCAAGATGGGTACTAATACCGTTGCGCCAAACATGGCGAACATGTGCTGGAAGCCTAGCACCAGCATTCTTCCCTTACCCAGGTATCTGGCATCATGGATACCTTCCTGTTTGAATTCCATTTATTTTTTAGTTAGTTGTTTATGTTGTTTCACTTTTTTTCACATTGAATGCAAAAGTAACTACGCGTAAATGAAGGAAAAAGAAAAAATGCATAATTTTTAAGAATTGTTGATAACTTTTTATGCTGCAAAATATTTTCTATTTTTTTAAAAACATTTATGTATAAATTTGCATAAATCAAACAAAAGTATTATTTTCGTGCCTCAAAAAAATTTTCACAACTAAAGAAAAAGAAAACATACTATGGACATTCATTTCCAGATTGAATATAAGACACAATGGGGTGAAAAACTCTACTTGTACATAAACCTTAATGACGGAAGTCAGTTGTGTCTGGAGATGGATAATGATGGCATGGGAAACTGGTTCACAGACTACAGAATTGAGGATGACGAGTTCAATACGAATAGAGACATCACCTATTATTATACTGTTCAAGTTAACGGAAATATAATCCGCCAGGAAGAGGGGTCGCTCCACACCATACCGTATAAAAATTTCAGACGTATTGTCCTGATTGACCGATGGCATGAATATAGTGGCTTGGATACAATACAGCGCAGTATAGTTTTACCGTATGTAAAACTTAACGGACGCCCCCGGTGGAGAGGCGCCGGAACATCGGTCCCGGTCTTTTCACTCAGAACTGAGAATAGTTTCGGAATAGGTGAATTTACCGATCTAAAACTTCTTGTTGACTGGGCTGCGGCAACGGGACAGAGCATAATACAGATTCTTCCTGTAAATGACACCACAATGACCCGCACATGGCGGGATTCATATCCGTACAGCGCAAACTCATCTTTTGCACTCAACCCCATATACATTAATCTTGAACAGGTCGGGGAACTAAGTGACAAGGATTTCCTGCAACGTATCGAAAAACTCCGCAAAGAACTGAATGCCCTGCCTGTGATAGATTATGAAAGGGTTTTGGCTATAAAAACCGAATATTTGGAACGCCTATACGAGGAATTTGGCGACCGATGTGCTCAATCAGCCGGATTCAGGGATTTTCACCGTGCCAACCGAAGCTGGCTTGAACCTTATGCAATATACTGTTATCTGCGCGACCAGAGTGGGACAGTTGATTTTACAACCTGGAAAGAGCCTGTATTCAAACAGTCCATTATAAAAAAATATTGCATGCCCGGTAACCCAAAATGCCATGAAGTCCGGAAATACGCGTTTATACAATACCATCTGCACCTCCAGCTTGCCGAAGTTAAGAGATATGCCAACAGCAAAGGCATTCTGCTTAAGGGAGACGTTCCCATAGGAGTTAACCGATACAGCACCGATGTATGGGTAAATCCTAAATTGTTCAATATCGACTGCCAGGCCGGTGCCCCACCCGATGACTTTGCCGTTGATGGGCAAAAATGGGGTATGCCTACTTACAACTGGAAAAACATGTCGCTTGACGGATACTCCTGGTTTAAAGAGCGTTTCAAAAAAATGGCCGACTATTTTGACGCTTACCGCATAGACCATCTGCTGGGTTTCTTCAGGATATGGGAGATCCCGCTGAAATACAGCAGCGGTCTGATGGGAACATTCAATCCCTCACTTCCTTATAGTACCTTTGAGCTAAAGAAGATGGGATTTCCGTTTGATGCCTCAAAGCACGCGGTGTCCAAACCCGGAGCGCCTGAAACCGAGGTTCTCTTCCTTGAGGACACCCGTATCCCCGATCATTGGCATCCGCGTGTGAACGGTTTTAATACCAAACTGTTCAAGACTCTTTCAAAAGACGAGCAACAAGCCTATTACAAGATACACAACGATTTCTTCTATGTGAGAAACAACAAATTCTGGAGCGAATCGGCTATGGCCAAGCTCTCAGCTCTCATTGAAGCTACCGACATGCTTGTGTGCGGTGAGGATCTGGGAATGATTCCGGTCTGTGTACCTGAAGTAATGGATTTGCTACGCATCCTTACGCTCGAAGTACAGCGTATGCCTAAACAGTACGGAGTCAGTGTGGCAAACCCGGCCACTTATCCTTATCTCTCCGTCTGCACCACTTCGACCCATGACATGAGTGTGCTACGCGTGTGGATTGAAGATGAGATGAAGCCCAATCCGGTCATAAGCACAAATGAGGCTACGACAGATGCCTGCTCAGCCATTATTACAAGCCATCTTGCATCACCCTCAATGTTTGCCATTTTCCCGATTCAGGACTGGCTCTCCATTGACAATTCATTAAGAGCACGAAATCCTGAATCCGAGAGGATAAATGTACCGGCTGACCCCGACAACTATTGGCGATACCGCATGCATATAACTTTAGAGAAGCTGATTGATTCCGATAAATTCAATTCCGAGATCAAGCAGATGCTCTACTTATCAGACCGGTAAACATGGCTCCCTGCCATATTTTTACTAACTTCGCGCCTTGAAAACAAACCACCACCAAAAATGTTTGAAAATCTATCTGAGAGACTAGAACGGTCCCTTAAAATACTGAAAGGTGAAGGCAAAATTACCGAAGTAAACGTAGCCGAAACCTTAAAAGATGTGCGCAGAGCTCTGCTTGATGCCGATGTCAACTACAAGGTTGCCAAACAGTTCACCGACACTGTGAAGGAAAAAGCTTTGGGAATGGATGTACTCACATCGGTTCGCCCGGGACAACTCATGGTCAAGCTGATACATGATGAACTGGCCACACTGATGGGCGGCACTGCCATTGATATCGATATAAAAGGACATCCTGCGGTAATCCTTATGGCCGGCCTGCAAGGTTCGGGTAAGACCACATTCAGTGCCAAGCTTGCAAACTTTCTAAAGACCAAACGCGCCAAAAAGCCGCTTCTGGCCGCCTGTGACATCTATCGTCCTGCCGCCATTGACCAACTCAATGTGTTGGGTGAACAGATAGGAGTGCCCGTTTATGCTGAGCACGATAACAACAAGCCCGTCGAGATAGCCCAAAACGCCATACGTGAAGCTCGCGCCAAAGGATTCGATGTGGTGATAATTGACACCGCCGGCCGCATGGCCATAGACGAGATGATGATGACGGAGATAACCGCCATCAAGGAGGCAACAAACCCCAACGAGATACTTTTTGTGGTTGACTCCATGACCGGACAGGATGCCGTAAATACCGCAAAAGAGTTCAACGACCGTCTGGATTTCAGTGGTGTCATACTGACCAAAATCGATGGTGACACCCGCGGCGGTGCCGCCCTGAGCATACGCACAGTAGTTGACAAACCCATTAAGTTTGTAGGAACGGGTGAAAAGATGGATGCATTTGATGTTTTCCATCCCGACCGTATGGCCGACCGCATTCTGGGAATGGGTGACATAGTCTCATTCGTGGAGCGTGCTCAGGAACAGTTCGATGCCGAACAGGCCAAACGCCTCCAGAAGAAGATGGGCAAAGGCAAGTTCGATTTCGACGACTTTCTGGAACAGATAGGACAGATCAAAAAGATGGGTAACATGAAAGACCTGATGGGCATGATACCCGGTGTAGGCAAAGCCCTGAAAGATGTTGACATAAGCGATGACGCATTCAAAGGTATCGAGGCCATGATCTACTCCATGACACCCGATGAGCGCAGCAATCCGGACCTTCTGTTAAAGAGCCAGTCCCGCAAAAGCCGTATTGCCAAAGGCAGCGGATTACCCCTGCAGGAGGTGAACCGTATGATCAAACAGTTTGAGCAGACCCGCAAAATGATGAAGAATGTAGCGGGCGCCAAAATGCCCAATTTTATGATGAGGAGATAAATTTTACATGATTATACAGATGCAGCTAATAGACGGAAAAGCGGTAGCCGAACAGGTTAAACAGGAGATAGCCGAGCAGGTGGCGACAATGATGGAAAACGGCATGAAGCGCCCACATCTGGCAGCCATACTGGTAGGTCATGACGGAGGCAGCGAAACTTACGTTGCAGCCAAAGTAAAGGCATGCGCCGTATGCGGATTCAAATCTACGCTGATAAGGTTTGAGAGCGATGTAACCGAAAAGGAGCTTCTCCAAAAAATAGCCGAACTGAACAATGACCCCGATGTAGATGGATTCATAGTCCAACTCCCCCTGCCTAAACATATTAACGAACAGCACATAATTGAAGCAATAGACTACCGCAAGGATGTGGACGGTTTCCACCCCATCAACGTGGGACGTATGAGTATAGGTCTGCCCTGCTTCGTATCGGCAACGCCCTATGGCATTATGGAGCTGTTACGCCGCTATAATATTGAGACCCGCGGCAAGAAATGTGTCGTATTGGGCCGAAGCAACATAGTAGGCAAGCCTATGGCCATGCTGCTTATGCAGAAAAGCAATCCCGGCAACTGCACCGTGACAGTCTGCCACAGCAACACTGTAAATATCAAAGAGGAGTGCCGTCAGGCCGACATCATCATAGCCGCACTCGGCCAGCCCGGATTCGTTACTGCCGATATGGTTAAGCCCGGAGCCGTTGTCATCGATGTAGGCACGACCCGCATACCCGATGAGACTAAGAAGAGCGGATTCCGCCTGAGCGGCGACGTTAAGTTTGATGAGGTTGCACCTTTGTGCAGCTATATAACTCCAGTTCCCGGCGGTGTAGGTCCCATGACTATCTGTTCGCTCATGAAAAACACCCTGCTGGCCGGTCAGAAAGCCATCTATCGCTGAACCTTCATTAAAATCTAGGGAAAGCAAGAAGAAACGGAAAAACTAAGCAAACCTTAGAATAAGCCAAGAACCAAGGAAAATCAGGAAAAAAAGGAAGGATCGGGACAAATCAAGGTAAATTGAAGGGATTCAGAAAAAACCGGTGATTTAGATTTGGGGTGCCCGATGGGACTCGAACCCACGACAACCAGAGCCACAATCTGACGCTCTAACCAACTGAACTACGGGCACCATTTGAAGTCTGTTGCGTAAAGCGGTGCAAAGTTACCATGTTTTTCGTAAAATTGAAATTATCGGCGCTCTATTTTTCATTAATAAAGAGAAATAATTAAATTTGTAGAAATAAATCCTTATGAAAACAGAGAGTATTCTTAAAATCATAGTCGCAATCCTGCCCTTGTTGTTCTTGTCATCCTGCTCCGGCAAAGGCGACAAGTATGCATTCCAATATGTGACGTTCAAACAGACACTGCCTTATGAACCGGGCAAGGAGAATCCCAAATGCAATTTCGATATGAGAGTGTTACAAGCGTACGGCACCGATACAATGTTTGCCGATGCCTTCAACAAGGATATATCGGAAACCCTGTTCAATAAGAATACAACCGATGTGCGCAGTGCCATGATATCGTTCATAGACTCAATCATAGTTAATTTCAAGAACGACAACTTGGAGCTGCAAGAATATGCAAAGCAACAAAAAGAGATAAATCCTCTTGGCATCGGATACAATTACGTTGTAGAGACATCTGTCTCATACGGCAACAACCGTGACATAATAGGCTGCCATGTGAATTGGTACGAATACACCGGCGGAGCGCACGGCAGGACCTTTATCACCTGTCGCAACTACCGTCTTGAAGACGGCAGTATAGTTACGCTCGACGACTATTTAAAACCCGGCTATGAAAGCGTACTTATTCCGATTCTGGATGATCTTCTGCTGCGCGAAGCCGGTTGTGAGAGTCGCAGCGAACTTGACAGGCACGGCTATTTCTCTGAAACACCCATGTTCGTTCCTGACAATTTTGAGATCAGGAAGGACTCGATTGCATTCATATTCAATCAGTACGAAATAGCTCCATACTCGACGGGAATAACCACTCTGGTTGTACCCGAGAATGATATACGTAAGATAATCCGCTGATATATCATACGTCAATCCATTCAACCTCGCCTCCCCAAAGCTCAAGAAAACGCATAAAACCGGCATTATCAATAACCACGCTGGCAGTATTTTCACAGGGATGGAACGATATCCGGGGAGCTTCACGAAGCTCGGAATCAAGAAAATACTTTACACGATGACCATTGTCAAAGAGTTCCCTGGGGTTTACACCCTCTTTTACCCACCCAAAGTTTCGAGAATCGTCAGGAGCCTTTACGGCAGGATGCTCAACCAGATTCATATCATGTATCAAACCGAAAGCACAAACCGAACCGGGAGATACCCCTATGCACCGTTCCATACGCTCGGGACTGGCAAAGCTCAGCTTACCCTGCTTTACAATACGCTCTAAACTGTGTATATCGAGATTCTTATGGCACTCGAAACTGGCCATATAGTGACGATTCCCCTTATGGTTTCTGAAAAACAGATTCTTACAATGCGTTGAATCTACATTCTCCCAATAGGCCATAGCCTCCTCTATGGTATAAAGAGGCGGATGGTAATGCACCTCGTAATCTATCCCGTGAGCCTTCAGCCAGTTCAGCACAAAATCCGTCTTAGTCATATCTCTAAACATCGGTATATTTTCGCCGACAAAGTTAACCCTTATCCCCGAACATACCTTAAAAATTTAACCCTAAAACATCTTCAATCCAG
>DDLZ01000007.1:3232-8131 GCA_002340405.1 Bacteroidales bacterium UBA2559 | reverse complement strand
TTTATACGTAACTCTGTGGCCTGTATGGAGTTTGGCGGATGTTTTATGAACCGTGTGCTGAACCGCAACAACAGTGGACGCGGCTCGCAGCTCAGGACCACTCCGGTATTCCAGATATGTACTCAGGTGATTTTCCAGAATCCCGTGCAGATGGTAGCTATCTGTCCCAATAACTTGGAGGATGCTCCCGAGATCTGCATGGACTGGCTGCGCGATATGCCTACTACATGGACCGAGACCCGTTTCCTGGACGGTTATCCCGGCAAGTATGTGATCCTGGCACGTAAGTCAACAGACGGCCGCTGGTTCGTGACCGGACTGAACGCTACGGATGAACTTATCAGGTCCGATATCGATTTGCAGTTCTTGGGTGACGGCGATGTAGAGTTCTATACCGACGATAAGAAGACGATGGAGCCTTCGCTGAAGACCGTCAAACTGAAGACCAATAAGCCTTACCGGTTTGAGATTCAGCCCAGCGGCGGTTCTATGATTGTGAAATCATTTTAATATACAATTTGATTATGAAGAAAATATTTGGAGTTCTTGCTGTAACAGCGTTATGTCTGTTTGTAAGTTCATGTGGTGTTCTTGGCCTGGGAACAGGTACCGGCATGGGTTCGACAAACGGACAGGCTTCGGGTGCAGCCCTGAAGAGTCTCTATTCGCAGTACAGTACTGACGGTAGGGTTGATCTGTCCAATCTTAACAATGTTATCAGCATGGCTCAGCTGGTCAACGGCATACAGGGTCTTAAGGGAATTGACGACAAGAGCAGTTTTTACAGGGATTTTGCCGCAGGTCTGATTCTGGGATCGGATAATCTGGTCACTCAGGCCACTTCAAATCCTGTAACCGGCACATTGGCAACGCTTGTCAATGGAACCGATCTGTCGGCTTTGGCAGCTGCCGGACTTGCCGCTGCCGCACAGTCATCGGCGGGCAATACCGTTACAAATACCGCAGCGGTTTTATCGGAGACGACAACCGGTGTTGCCAACACGCTGCAGTCGCTCTCGACCATATTCAATATGTTCGGCGCCGAGTGATTCGCCGTGTGACCGGCTCTCCCCGTGGGTGGCGACCCTCGCTATGAGACCGGTTCCGATTGGGTGACTGATCTCGTTAGACGTAACCTTCGTAGGAGGGAAACCCCGTGGAAGGTTGATCCTTGCCGGACGACCGGTGTTGATGTAATAATGGTGGCTCATGGTCACCATTATTTTTTTTATTACTATCTTTGCTGTTTGTTATTATCCAACAACAGTCAATGGAATTAAACGATCAGGAACAATTCAGGAGAGAGAGTTTGAAAGAGTTGCGCAACATGGGCATAGACCCTTATCCCGCTGCAATGTATCCGACAAACGCTTTCTCAAAAGAGATAAAGGAGAATTTCAGGGATGATGCCGAGCCGCGGGATGTCTGTATTGCCGGCCGCATGATGAGCCGCCGCATAATGGGTAAGGCATCGTTCATCGAGCTTATGGACTCCGAGGGGCGCATACAGGTTTACATAACCCGCGACGATATTTGCCCCGAAGATGACGAAAACAAGGAGACATATAACAAGGTATTTAAGAAACTACTTGATATAGGTGATTTTATAGGCATCGAAGGTTTTGTATTCCGTACTCAGATGGGTGAGATTTCGGTCCATGCAAAAAAGCTGACGGTGCTATCCAAGTCGCTGCGTCCTCTGCCTATTGTAAAGTACAAGGACGGGGTGGTCTATGACAGGTTCGATGACCCCGACCAGCGTTACCGCCGGCGTTGCATTGACCTGGTGGTGAACGAGGGGGTGAAGGAGACATTCCTTAAGCGCACAAAGGTGATACGTACCCTGCGCTCGGTGCTCGATGAGGCCGGCTACACAGAGGTTGAGACACCCATATTGCAGCCTATTCCCGGAGGCGCCAATGCCCGTCCCTTTGTTACGCACCATAATACGCTGGATATGGCTCTCTATTGCCGTATAGCTACCGAGCTCTATCTGAAGCGTCTTATTGTGGGCGGTTTCGAGGGGGTCTATGAGATAGGCAAGAATTTCCGTAACGAGGGAATGGACCGCAACCACAATCCAGAGTTTACCTGCGTGGAGCTCTACGTGGCATACAAGGATTACAACTGGATGATGGATTTTACCGAGAGACTGCTGGAGAAGATTGCGCTCGAGACGAACGGTACCACGAAGGTGAAGATAGGCGATAATGAGGTTGATTTCAAGGCTCCCTACCGCCGTCTGCCCATTCTGGATGCTATAAAGGAGCGGACGGGTTATGACCTGAACGGTCTGTCTGAAAACGAGGTGCGCGATATTGCGGAGAGGTGCGGCGTTGAGGTTACGCCGGCGATGGGTATGGGTAAGCTGATAGACGAAATTTTCGGCGAGACATGCGAAGGTACCTTTATTCAGCCTACTTTCATCATCGACTATCCGATAGAGATGTCGCCCCTGACCAAGAAGCACCGCTCAAAGTCGGGTCTTACCGAGCGTTTCGAGCTGATGGTGAACGGCAAGGAACTGGCCAATGCCTATAGCGAGCTGAATGATCCGATTGACCAGTACGAGAGGTTCCAGGAGCAGATAAAGTTGAGCCAAAAGGGCGACGACGAGGCTATGCTGATTGACCGCGATTTTGTGCGTGCGCTGGAGTACGGTATGCCTCCCACAAGCGGGATAGGTATAGGCATAGACCGTCTTGTAATGCTTATGACCGGACAACAGGCCATTCAGGAGGTGGTCTTTTTCCCGCAGATGCGTCCCGAAAGTTCCATGCAGGGACGGTCGGAGTGTTCTTCTCAAACGTGTTCTGCTGAAAGTTCCTCACAGAAAAGTCCCGAAAATAAAGATTAAATAATAGGTGTCATGGCTTTTCCACAAGGTAAATTAGCTATAATGGGCGGCGGCAGTTGGGCAACGGCGATTGCCAAGATCCTGCTCTCGACCGAGGATTCCATAAACTGGTATATGCGTCGCGAGGACCGCATTGCGGAGTTCAAGCGTCTGGGCCATAATCCGGCATATCTGCCGAGTGTCCAGTTCGATGTGAACCGGATAAATTTTTCATCGGACATAAACGAGGTGGCCGAGATATCGGAGGTACTGCTGTTCGTCACCCCTTCGCCCTACTTCAAGTCTCACATGAAGAAGCTGAAGGTGAAGATCAAGGATAAGTTTGTAGTATCGGCTATAAAGGGTATTGTGCCCGATGATAATCTGCTTATGTCTGACTATTTTCACCGTTTCTACGGCGTTCCGGTCGAGAACATTTCGGTCGTAGCGGGTCCCTGCCATGCCGAGGAGGTGGCCATGGAACGCTTGTCATACCTTACCGTAGGTTGTCAGGATATTGAAAATGCAAAGATGATTGCCCGTAAGCTGACCAATTCGTATGTAAAGACTTCGGTGTCGCAGGATGTGGCCGGCATAGAGTTCAGTTCGGTGCTGAAGAATGTCTATGCCATAGCCGCCGGGATATGCAGCGGCATGAAGTACGGTGACAACTTTCAGGCAGTGCTTATGTCCAATGCCATACAGGAGATGAACAATTTTTTGGCTTTGACGCGCCCCATGCCCACGCGTGCGGTGAACGATTCGGTCTATCTCGGAGACCTGCTGGTGACCTGCTATTCTAATTTCAGCCGTAACCGCATATTCGGTACGATGATAGGCAAGGGCTACTCGGTGAAGGCCGCTCAGCTTGAGATGGAGATGATTGCCGAAGGTTACTACGGCACCAAGTGCATGAAGGAGGTAAACGAGCATTACAGAGTGAATATGCCGATTCTGAATGCTGTCTATAATATACTTTACGAACAGATTTCGCCGGTGATCGAGATCAAACTGCTCACCGATTCATTTAAATGATTTTACCGATGGTAGAGATTAAGTTACCGGCCTATACAATTTATTAAGCGACCGATATAGTTAAAGTACAAACCGATACAATTAAACATACCTACTATGATTAAGATTGACATTTCGAAGATTCTGGATTTTGTTTCGCAGGACTATTTGAAGGCTCTGGAGCCGGAGGCTGAAGCGGCTCTTGAGAAGCTGGAAAAGGGCACGGGCGAGGGTAGTGAATATACCGGTTGGATGGACCTTGCGTCAAAGACCGACTCGGGACTTATTGCCGACATTAAACAGACCGCCGACCTGCTTCGTAAGGAGTGCGATGTGGTGGTGGTGGCAGGTATTGGCGGCAGCTATCTGGGCGCCCGCGCCGTGATTGAGGCTCTGTCGGACAGCCTTGCACAACTGAAGAACGACGGAAAGGATCCTGTCATACTCTTTGCAGGTCACAATATTAGCGAGGATTATCTCTATGAACTTACCGAATATCTGAAAGGTCGCCGTTTTGGTGTTATAAATATCTCCAAGTCGGGTACCACTACCGAGACTGCACTGGCTTTCCGTCTGCTCAAGAAGCAGTGTGAGGAGCAGCGCGGTAAGGATACGGCCCGTCGCGTGATAGTGGCTGTTACCGATGCCAGTCGCGGCGCCGCTCGGGCGTGTGCCGATAAGGAGGGCTATCGCAGCTTTATCATTCCCGACAATGTGGGCGGCCGTTTTTCGGTCCTCACTCCGGTAGGGCTGTTGCCCGTTGCAGTCGCCGGCTTTGATATTGAAGAGTTGATAAAGGGAGCTGCCGATATGGAGTCGCTTACCTCAAGCAAGACCGTGTTCGGTGATAACATTGCGGCCGTCTATGCCGCAGCCCGCAATGCTCTGTACCGTAAGGGCAAGAAGATTGAGATACTGGTAAATTACCAGCCCAAGCTGCACTATTTCAGTGAGTGGTGGAAGCAGCTCTATGGCGAATCCGAGGGTAAGGAGGGCAAGGGTATCTATCCCTCATCGGTTGATTTCTCGACCGATCTGCACTCGATGGG
>DDLZ01000007.1:1210-3139 GCA_002340405.1 Bacteroidales bacterium UBA2559 | reverse complement strand
CGGAGTGCCAAACATACGTATTACAATCCCCGAACTTAAGGAGTATTGGTTGGGACAGCTTATATATTTCTTCGAGAAGGCATGCGGCATAAGCGGCTATATGCTTGGAGTGAATCCCTTTAACCAGCCCGGTGTCGAAGCCTATAAAAGCAATATGTTTGCCCTACTCAATAAGCCGGGCTATGAGGAGGAGTCAAAGACGATTTTTGCCCGACTCAAATGAGGATTTATTGATATGGAACTTACACTGAAAGGAAAAAAAGTCGTCATGTTTGACATGGACGGCGTTCTGTATGATTCTATGCCCAACCACGCGAAAGCCTGGAATGAGGCTATGGAGCATTACGATATGACTATGACCAAGCGTGATGTCTATCTGAATGAAGGGGTTACGGGCAAGGAGACCATTTCGCGTATAAGTATGCGCGACCGCGGCCGTCCTGCCGAACCCGATGAGATTCGGGAGATTTACGACCATAAGGCCAGACTGTTCAAAAATCTTCCGGAGGTGCAGGTGATGCCCGGAGCGCTTGAGGTGTTCAGTAAGGTGAGCACCCTTGGGCTTGATATTCTGATTGTTACCGGTTCGGCACAGAAGAATCTGATTGAGAGAGCACAGCGTGATTTCGAGGGTTACATTACCCGTGAAAGTATGATCACTGCTTTCGATGTAAAGCGTGGCAAACCGCATCCGGATCCCTATTTGAAAGGTCTTGAGATAGCGGGAGTCGAGGCTTCGCAGGCGGTTGTGGTCGAGAATGCACCTATGGGGATACGCTCGGCCGTTGCAGCCGGAATAGATACCATAGCGGTCAATACCGGACCGCTTGAAGACAGTCTGCTGACTGTCGAAGGCTCAAAAATGCTGCTTCACTCCATGGCCGCCCTCGCCGACTGGCTGGATGGCCAGTCCGTCTAACAGCTGCTGCAGCAGCCGCCGTTTCCGGGGTTGTCGTCGTCATCGCAGCCATTACTGTCACCGCAGCCGCTGCAGTCGCCGCCTCCGCAGCTTGCACATCCGGGATAGAGTACTTCGTTGATCTCCTTATCGGTAGCGGGACGTGATTCAATAATAACTCCGCGGAAAGTGAGCTCTTCGCCTGCCAGCGGGTGGTTCAAATCAACGGTCACCTTGTCTTTGTCGATATCCTTTACCACGGCATTAAAGGTCTGCTCACCATCGCTCAGGGGTATTACGGCTCCAACAGTTACATACTCGCTGTCAAATTTGCCGTCGCGCATGAATATTTTTTTGTCAAGATCGACTACGTTCTCTTCGTCATACTCTCCGTAGGCCTTGGCGGCAGGTATGGAAAACTCGAACTTATCTCCCGGAGCAACATTTATTACGTTTTCTTCAAACAAATCGAGGGCATATCCTATGCCGGTGATGAACTTGAATGGTCTTTCGCGCGGTGCGCTCTCATATTTGTACAATTTTCCTTCGTCATCCTTAAGCATAAGGTCATATGAAAGACTGATGTATTTTCTCTCCATTTTCTATTACTTTTTTTAGTTTATACTCTGTTTTACTGTTTTTTATTTTATTTCCTTTTTACCACGTTCTACTTTTGTCTTATAAAAGTCCAATTCGTTTTTCTTCATTTCACTATCTTTCTACACCACTCAAATTCCTCCATTCATTCACGTTTCTCCATCCATTTACGTTCCCCTCGTTCCTTCCATCCATTCCGCTCCTCCATCCACTCACGTCTCTTTTCCTATTCCGCTCCTCTGTTTCTTCACGCACGGATTTGGATACTATTTGATGTTTCTGAGCGGGGGGTGGGTGGAGGCGTTGGGGGCTGCACATCCGACAATATAGGCTACCGTGGGGGCGATGATCCCTGCCGATACGGGTTCGTGGTTGACCTCGGCCCTGACTCCGTTGCCGTAAAAGAGAATGGGGAATGACCCGCTCACAGGCTG
>DDLZ01000007.1:0-966 GCA_002340405.1 Bacteroidales bacterium UBA2559 | reverse complement strand
TTTGCGGTACGGGTTGGACAGGCTGCCCGTATCCGGTAGAGGTGAGGAAGAAGAGTACGTTGTTAAGTCCTATTTTGCCCGAAATGGTCTCAATAAGTTCGGCTACATTGCGGTCAAGACGTATATAGATGTCCTGATTCTCGAATGAGAGAGCCGAGTTATCCGGCATTCCGCTGAACCGTCCTCCGTAGAGTGTCAGCATGAGCAGGTCAGGATGGTCATCGGAGCCAAGGTCCATGGCGCTGACCGCCTTGAGCGCCATCTCCGTGACGCGGTCGTTGGCCAGCGGTGTGGTGCGGTAGTCTGCCATATCCCTTTTTCTGAAGGTGTGGGTAAAGAGCCTCATGTTTTCGTATGATACCGGCAGATAGATACCGGGCGAATAGAGCGCCCTCCATTCGGGATTGCGCCACGTGCTGTCGTTCTCGGCGAGTACCCACTGCGGCATCTCGCCATAGTAGTTGGTGGAGCACCATCCGGCATCGGTCTCGCTGAGCCAAAGCACCGCATCGGCCTCGTGTCCGGCAGCCAGTACTGCTGCATCGCGCTCGATGGCCACCGAGACGATTTTGGATCTTCCGCCCGACATGAGTTTGATCTGGTCGGCCAGATTGGAGGCCAGCAGCCTGCCGGGCGAGGTCGGGTCAATAGTGCCGACCCCCGCGTGGTTGTCGTCATCGACTGCCGATACGGTCATGAGTGTGCGGCGGTTCATCCATCGGTTGCCGGTGATCCCGTGTTGGAAGGGTGTGGCTCCCGTATAGATTGAGGCCACTGCCGATGAGCGGTCGGGGGTATCGAAGTCGAGCGTGGCATTTGTCCTGTTGTAGCTGCGGGTCCACATCATTTTAAGGCCGTCATCGCCTAAAACAGGGAGCATGCTCTCCAGACGGTGACCGTCCATCTGGTCAATGACTATTCCGACTACAAGTCTGGGTCGGTGTTCTGTGGAGAGCTTCTGTGCCC
>DDLZ01000065.1:5811-6815 GCA_002340405.1 Bacteroidales bacterium UBA2559 | reverse complement strand
ATAAGCTTGTCCAGCGCCTCCTGCATGGTCCGGACAATCTCATCCGAGTCCAAAGCCGTTGCCAATGAGCGCAGACGGTCCCGTTCGCCCTGCGAACTGCAAAGCCACGGAGTCTCCTCCAGCAATGTACCGGTAAGCTTCTGATTGCGCTCCAGCTGCGTCTGCCACTCCGATGCCGGCAGTCCGGCCCACTCGTCCAGCATCTGCCTGATAGCCGGATTCCTGCGCGACAGCTCCTGCGATATGGCTGCACCCATGAAACTGTGGAACAGACGCAGGTTGCTGGGGTCGTCTATGCGTATCAAAGAGGGCAGCGTCTGTACGGCATACCAAATAGGATTGCCGCTGTACTCAAGAGTGAGCTGTTCATCGGCCATAGTCCGGGAACGCGGCTCTGCAAGCTCCTTGAATTGGAACGTACGTTTCTCATTGCCGTTATTGAACAGCGATAACGCCTGCACAACCTGAGTACGGTTGGAAAGCACGGGAATCGTCTCCTCCATACCATCGCTGTGACTCTCGGTCTGAGCGGTGATACGGTAGGTCACGGCAGTCAGACCGGCGGGAACGTTTATGATAAATCCGGTTCCCTCATTGCCTCCGGCAGGAATGGTCACGGTATTGGACGATACCCCTTCTATAATATTGATACTCTCGCCGGTAATGGCATCGGTAAACGAAAGAGTCACCTTAGCCCTGACATCCCCGGCTGTCAGGTTGCTCACCTTGACGGTAAACTCCATCCTATCTCCCTGACGTAAAAAACGCGGAGCCGCCGGCTCTACCATTATAAGTTTACGGGTTATCAGAGTGCGCTCTATGCGTCCCGTCTTAAGTGAGTCGGTAAAGGCTATGCCCTGCAATCTCCAGCGCGTAAGCAGTTGAGGTGCATTGAAGCGGACTGTGGCCATACCGACAGAATCTGTTATCAGATACTCGAACAAACCTGTGGGATTCATATCGGTACGGAGCGTTACCGGTGCAAGCTCACCGCTTCCGTCAAC
>DDLZ01000065.1:0-5678 GCA_002340405.1 Bacteroidales bacterium UBA2559 | reverse complement strand
TCAAATAATATTTTTCGGGTAGGAAAACGTATGCAGATCTGAAAGGAGACGATATTATCTGACCTTCAATTCTTACATTTACAGGACTCAATGGACTGAAATGCCATCTATGACTTCCATAATAATCAAGGGCAGTATCGTACATATCCAGCATGACAGCTGCCGTGACAGGATTGCCTATCTTGTCAGTGACTCTGATTTGCCACTCCTCAGGAGTATCAGGCTCCAAAAAATTCCTAAACGTGATCAGCTCCACGTTAAGTTGTTTCTTACTGTTCTCCACTTCATAGGAGATAACCCGGTTACGGCAGAATCCCCCATAGACCATACCCAGTTCAACAAAAAGAGTACCGGTCATATCGTCCGTGACCGGAACGGTCAGGACCTGCTGTTTTCCGTCGGTCTGTATAGAGCCGTGACTGCAGACTCCAAACCTGTTTTTAACGTAATAGTGAATCACTGCATCAGGCAAACAACTCGCAAGCCTTACTGATACCGTATCCCCCACCTCGGCAGAGAGACTCTCCCGGCTATAATCATTGCTTGCCGAATTCCAAATATATTCATACGGAGGCGCGAAATCATAATCGTTTTCCTCCACAAATACGGTATAAATGTTATGCTCCGCAGCATTTTCCGATGTTGCCTTAATCCTGTATAATCCCGATTTCAATCCGGAAAGGGTAATCCGGCCGGCATCGGCAGATGATGTCTCCACTGTTCCGTCAAACACTGTTTCAACAGTTTCCGGCTTCTCATCAAATCTGAAATCATACTTTGGAAAACGCTCCCTGAGATTCCGACTCTCCACGCACTCTCTAAGTTCATCTATCTGTCTCTTAGTACCGATTGCAATAAAATCTTCGAACGGGAACAGCAACCCTAAGGGAGCAGTTTCCACACGGGAAACGGTCAAATGGACATTGCCCTCAATAAGATTGTCCCCTGAATACAACCTTACTTTTATCTCACTGTTGCCATCCTTATCCATGACATCTCTGACCGGTTCAATTGAAATCCGGTTTTCAGCATCCAAACTGATGAATAATGAGCGGTCCCGGGTTTCGCCGTTCAGGTCGGTTGCCGTTATATTGAAACTGACTCTGCAATAGTTGCCGTCGAAAAGAATATCGCTCGGGACAGTCAGAGTAAAGCGGAACGAGCCGTCCGATGCGGTCTTCAGCTCTCCACTGTTGATCCTTACATTATTCCCATCGACCTTAAGATGAAACGGGTGAACCTGATACGAACCGACCGATGCTGTCCAACGGACGTCTGCTCCGTTCACCGGGACACCAGTAAGCGACAGAACTTTACCCGACAGAGTAAACGGACGGTCCAGGAGAGTTTCATCCGTTACAGGGTCCATCCTTATCTCAAACTTAGGTTGACGGAACGATTCCACATTTATTAAGGAAATCGCACTGAAAGTGTCTTCGGAACCATTATCGGGAGATTCGGCAGTTATCCTTACTCTTCCGGGAATGATGTTTTCAGGAAGCTTGAAACTTCCCCTGACCACACCCATACTGTCGGTAGTCAGCAACATCTTCTCTGCTATCTCCTTGTTGTTATTGACATCCCGGAAGCCGGTCTCAACGGGGACACCTTTCAACACATTACCCATGTTATATTCTTCCGGTAAATAGACCACACAGGTGAATTGTACCGAATCTCCGGGCATATAGGTATATCGGTCGGTAAATATCTGCGCCATTGCTCTGTCCGGTGAATTTCTTACCCAGGGAATATTGAAAATGCAGTTTCCGATATTCTCACCCTGTTCAAGCTCCATCCTGTAGCGTCCGTTCTTAAGTCCGCCGATTGATAAAAAACCCTCATCGGAAGAGAGTCCCTGCGTTGCCACCTTAACCTGTATGTTGCTGCCGTCAAGTTCCCAAACCGTGTAGCGACAGGAGGGCACGGGCTTTCCGGACTTCAGATTGACGGTTATGCCCGTAAAGGTCCCGTCGCTTTCTGTTGTACAGACCAGCCCCAGACCGTTACACTCCAGATACTGATATGCAATATAGTCATCATCATTGAAGTAGGGTCCTGTCGATGCCATCAGATAGTAATATCCCTGCATTACAGGCGGTATCTCCAGTATTGTATAATGTTTCAGCCGGTCTCCGGGGTCATTCAGACTCACACTCCACTCCTCCACGGGCGTAATACGGTTCAGATCAGGCAGTATCTCTTTACTGAAATCGTTCCCGTATCTGCCGGTAACCTCAATTATCTTCAGATAAACCCTGTTTGTATTGGAATAACTCAACATTATAGGATTATGCTCACCCGCCACCAGATCTCTCCTGTTATTCGAAAGAGTGAGAGTCTTGCTCTCCATCTCCTCCTTTATCTTGAAACATTCAAACGCACCCTCGCTCTTGGGCCATTTTTTTTGAGCCTGCACACATAGGTCATATGCCATTTTCTGCATGGCAACCTGTCTGTCCGGTTCATTTTCAAATGAAGGGATGTATGTCACGATCATCCGCGAAGCCATAGCGTAAAACATGGTGCTGAAATTAACTCTCTTCTCATAATTCTGCGCCAATTTCACCGTACCCTCCACCCATCTGTCCAAGGTTTTATCCCATGTCGATGTAAAATTAGCCTCCATATAATCGGAGAGGAGACTCATTCTTCTAAAATCGATGGTTGCCCTTATGGAGGGTTTTGAATCCATGTTATTCAGAGTCAGACTTTTCAAAACGTAAAACGGCCATAGATCGGGATCATCGGGACCGACATTTTCCACAGCCCTAAGGAACTCATTGGCGCTGCCGTAGAGAAGGCTGTCCTCCAGGAACGAACGCTTCCCGATAATAAGTCTCTGATCCGTAAGCGTTATCAGCGCATCGTCCATAAGCATATCCATCAGTCGCGGACGCAGTTTAAAGCCCAGCCTGTTGCCGCCGGGGAAAAACTCCTCGTAATAGCCCGACGGCACATCACCGGCCAGCCTCATGGACTGATTAAGATGGTAACAGATGGTGTCGCTTATCATTCTCAATGTCCACATATCCATCGAAGGAGCGGGAATATCGGAAACAGACTGTTGCTCCAGATGCCTGCTGTTATAATTTTTATATTGCAGATAACCTTTGGCCAGAAATGCGTGGCAAAGGGCTTTATGCTCCTGTACTCTGAGTTTTGGCAGCAGTGTATTGAAAATCTCTATGCCGTCTTCNNTCCCCGGCAGCCATATCCCATAACCGGATTATCTCTTTCGCCGCACTTTCAGGGAGGTCCCGTTCAATCAGTTTGTCAATTTTTTTCCATGCACGGGAATACTTGTCAGCACTTGCAGTTACAGTGGAAAACACCATAATAATGACAAGAAAGGATATTCTAAAAAGCTGTCTCATAACTCTTTTATTTTTTGGTCTCTTCTTTAACAAATATAGTCAAGTTAACCGAAAGTAAAATCCTTAAAGCGTTGCAAAATTGTTGCAATAGTGTTGAAAGTAGAATCCGAGTGTCTGTTTCAATCAAACAGATCCGGAATTATGGGGCGGGAACGGGAGCGGCCCAGGTGTCTGTAGGCCAGATCCGTCACCTCGCGGCCGCGCGGGGTACGTTTGAGAAATCCCTCCTGGATCAGGAACGGCTCATATACCTCCTCTATGGTGCCGGCATCCTCGCTCAGGGCTGTAGAAATAGTTCCCAGTCCCACAGGCCCTCCGTCGAACTTATCTATTATTGTACAGAGAATGCGGTTGTCTATCTCGTCAAGCCCGTACTTGTCTATGTTCAAAGCCTCAAGCGCCAATTCGGCAATGTCAAGAGTAATTCGTCCGGAACCCTTTACCTGCGCAAAGTCACGCACGCGGCGAAGCAGGGCATTGGCAATTCTGGGTGTTCCCCGGCTGCGGCGGGCTATCTCGGCAGCAGCATCCACATCGCATGGAACAGACAAAATACCTGCCGAACGTTGTAAGATTTTTTTCAATGTGGGAGCATCGTAATACTCCAGATGCATATTGATCCCGAATCTGGCACGCAGAGGAGCCGTAAGCAGGCCGCTACGGGTGGTGGCGCCAATCAGCGTAAAGGGATTCAGGTCTATCTGGATACTGCGTGCCGACGGTCCCTTATCAATCATTATATCAATCCTGTAATCCTCCATTGCCGAGTAGAGATACTCCTCTACTACCGATGAGAGACGGTGTATCTCATCAATGAAGAGCACATCCTTAGGCTCCAGTGAGGTGAGTATGCCGGCCAGATCACCCGGCTTGTCCAATACCGGACCGGAGGTCACTTTGATCCCTACACCCAGCTCATTGGCTATGATATTGCTCAGTGTGGTCTTGCCCAGTCCGGGAGGACCGTGAAGAAGAGTGTGATCAAGCGACTCGCCGCGCTGGCGTGCCGCCTGAACAAAGACGCGCAGATTCTCCACAATCTTTGACTGTCCAGAAAAATCGCTGAACGAGAGCGGACGCAGAGCGTTGTCAAACTCCTTATCCGATACATCCTGCTGATGTCTTATGTCAAATTCATCTGTCATCTATACTATCAGTTTGACCAGCCGGTCAGCATCGACAAGGCTCTGCTCGCCGGTCTCCATATTCTTGAGTGTCACCTTACCCTGAGCCAGTTCATCGCTGCCTACAATAACCACATACCGTACGGCATTCGCATTGGCGTATGACATCTGTTTTCTCATCTTAACGGCATCGGGATAGATTTCCGATGCAATACCTGCCCGGCGCAACCCGGCCAGCAACCCCATACAGAATTGAGCCTCCTTTTCACCCAGATTGAGGAACAGTACCTTCACACCGCCTTGAGTCTCACGTGGATAGAGGTCTAACCGGTTAAGTACATCATATATGCGGTCAGCGCCGAACGATATGCCGACACCGCTCACACCCGGAAGTCCGAATATTCCGGTCAGGTTGTCATAACGGCCGCCTCCGCATATGGAGCCTATCTCCATATCGAGCGCCTTGACCTCCAATATGGCTCCTGTATAATAATTCAGACCGCGAGCCAGCGTAAGGTCAAGCTCAAGGGTGTTCTTAACACCCAGCCTCTCAATACCGTTAAGAATATAACGGCACTCTTCCACTCCCTTCAGTCCGGTTTTGCTCTCTGCAAGAATGCCGGCAATCGTATCCAGTTTATCGCTGTTGGAGCCGGTCAGATTGATTATCGGCTGAATCTTATCAATGGCATCTTGGGGCAGGCCCTTAGACAAGAGCTCGGCATTAACACCGGCAAGCCCTATCTTGTCCAGCTTGTCTATGGCGACCGTTATCTCCACAATCTTGTCGGCATGTCCTATCAATTCGGCTATTCCGACCAATATCTTGCGGTTGTTCAGTTTTATGGCAACGCGTACGCCCAAACGGTCGAACACGGTGTCTATCATCTGTATAAGTTCAATCTCGTATAGCAACGAATCACTACCCACCACATCGGCATCACACTGATAAAACTCACGGTAACGCCCTTTCTGAGGACGATCGGCACGCCATACGGGCTCTATCTGGAACCGCTTGAAAGGGAACTGCAACTCCTCACGGTGCATCACCACAAAGCGGGCAAAAGGCACCGTCAGGTCATAACGCAGACCTTTCTCACAGAACTTTGAAGACAATTTAAGACTGTCGCGCGATAGCAACTCCTCGTCGGTCAAACCGCTCATGTAATCGCCCGAGTTG
>DDLZ01000006.1 GCA_002340405.1 Bacteroidales bacterium UBA2559 | reverse complement strand
GTCCCTTTAGGTATTTTATGCGGTACATACTTAGCGGAAAACAGCAAAAAGCGTTTTGCACAGGTTGTCAGTTACCTGACAGACCTTGTACAAGGCATTCCATCGGTAATTATCGGTATTATCACATACATTTGGGTGGTCGTTCCAATGAAGAGTTATTCGGCAATTGCCGGCAGTGTGGCGCTCTGCATAATGATGTTGCCGCTTATTATCCGCTCCACTGAAGAGACGCTGAAAATCCTCCCTGCTTCACTGAAGGAGGCGGGTTTGGCGCTTGGAGGCAATAAGGCGCGTGTAATGCTGAAGGTACAGCTTCCGGCGGCTTTCGGCGGTATATTTACAGGCGTGCTGCTCGCCATTTCAAGAGTTATCGGCGAGACCGCACCGCTTATGTTTACCGCTTTGGGCTGTTCCTTTATACGCTGGTCCATTACCAAGCCCATATCGGCAGTACCGTTGCTTATTTGGGAGTTCTTCAACGACCCCAACCTCCAGGAGCTGATTTGGGGCGCATCGCTTTTCCTTCTAATATTTGTTCTGACGCTGAATCTTTTAGCTAAATACCTTGCAAAGAAATGGAATCAATAACAACACCTATACTCGAATTTAAGAAGACCTGCGTATCCTACACCAGACAGACAATGGCTGTAAAATATGTATCGGCAGCAATTGAACGGAATACCATTACAGCTATTATGGGGCCTTCGGGTTGCGGAAAATCCACTCTGCTCCGTGCGGTGAACCTTATGCACAGTCTCTATGCGAATATTGTTGTCGACGGTGAAATTTTGCTCAACGGCGAAAACATTCTTACGATGGAGCCGATAGAAGTGCGCCGTCGCGTAGGCATGGTTTTCCAGCGTCCGACGCCGTTCCCCACAATGAGTATTTATGACAATGTGTTGTCGGGGTTTGCATTGAACGGCATCCGCTTGTCGAAAGCCGACAAAGATGAGACGGTGGAGAGTTGTTTGAAAAATGTGATGCTCTGGGAAGAGGTGAAAGATGTATTGAACAAGAAGGGTACTTTTCTTTCGGGCGGTCAGCAACAGCGGTTATGCATTGCCCGCGCATTGGCCATGAAGCCTGACATTTTGCTGATGGATGAACCGACTTCCGCACTCGATCCTATTGCAACCAAGCATATAGAAGAGTTGCTTGTGGATCTGCAAAAGAAGGTTACGATATTGGTTGTTACCCACAATATGGGACAGGCAAAGCGTATCTCTTCCCGCTCAATGTTTATGTATTTGGGCGAACTTGTGGAATATGGAGATACCGAAACGATGTTCTCCAATCCCAAGGACGAGCGGACAAAGGCATATCTGATCGGTAAGATGGGCTAATCCACTGGTCTGAGAAAGCTTATGTCTCATGGAATTTCCGGTGCGTTTCTTTTGAAACTATCGGTTAACGAGACAATGTCGTTCAAGTGTTCTTTTATGATCTCTGCGTTATTGTCACGGACAGCCTTCCTTAAAACATCTATTACCCTTATCATGTTACAACAATTTAATTGATCGACTCCCGCGTTCGTCAATACCCATATATTCAAGACTGTTGCGAACAAGATTCAGTACTATTCCTTGAATTCTTTTATCAGCTTCCGACAATCGTAACGTGCCGTCGTTTTGCTCAAAACAGATACAGAATTCAGGTTCGTTCAGTGAAGATAAAATAACACCCCATTCGGTTCGATTAGGGGATTCTAACAATCTGTTAAGCAAGAATTCATATCCGGCATCTTCTTTAACATGACTTCTCGGCGAAAGGTACATGCCATACCATTCAGTAAGACGGCGTCTATTATAGTTTGCGATTTCAGTCGTTCCACCGTCTGAATTATTCTGTGCTGATATATCAAATCCAAACGAAAATATCAGTATAAAAATAAAATAAAACCTTTTCATCTGTTTTTTCAGTTAATTACCAGTAATATGACTCAGAACCGCCTAATGTGTTAAAAATAAGATGTGTGTTATGTGGAAAGTTCTCCCATGCATTCCAGTCTGCATCTGATGGAAACAAACTGCCATTTGGATGAACATGGAAATCATGATGAGGAATATTTCTCTTTAGTGTATCTAAAAATAGTGGCCAGTGCATAGAATATTGTGTTGCATTAACATCAGTAATAAGAATACCCGAGCCATCGCTCCAAGCCATTCCTCCAAATTCAAGACCAGATGCAATAGTATTATTTACAGCATCTATTTGACAATCTGATGCACAACCGTATGTCATATAAATTGATTGTTGAGGAAAATAATAATTATTTGTTCCAACATATATATACCCTTGATTAATCAACCAAGTACGTGCATCTGAAAAATATTCAGGATCCCCACTTTTTGTTCTCTTTACAGCAGACCTATTGTTCTTTGAAAGATTCCTTAGTGTTACATTTCGCGATATTGCAATTTCATTTATTTGCATTGCTTCAATAGAGTTTATTTCTTCGTATTCAGGAAAAACTGTTAATAATATGTCTCTTGCTTCTATTACTGGAAGAAAGGAAATAGTATTTGTTTTTGCATAAACAGGTCTGCCATCAATTACTCTTATTATTTCCATCTTAGTTGTATCAATATCGAGGGCATCATTCAAAAACATATAATATGCTTCTTGATAGTTAATATACTCCTGCGATGTGGCAATTGCATAAGAATCAA
>DDLZ01000020.1:14160-21733 GCA_002340405.1 Bacteroidales bacterium UBA2559 | reverse complement strand
ATGTCGGCCGGAATGAACTTTTCATGGTCATAGACGAAGACCGCTGCACCGCTCAGCCATTGTCCGTACAGTTTACCCCATACTGCCTTACCCCAACCCGTATCGGCAATGGTAAGGTGGAGGCTGTTTTCATTCAGATTGTGCCAATATTTGGCTGTGACTATATGCCCCAGAGGATAAAGATAATTGTGGGCCGCCATCTTGGGATTACCCGATGACCCCGATGTAAAGTAGAGCAGCGACATATCACGATTCTCATTCACGTGTTGAGGTCTTACAAAAGGTGCCGCACCACTGATTCCCTCATCAAGACTCAACCAACAGCCCTCCTTGTAGGACCCTGTTGCAACAGTTAAGCTGACGGTAGGAGAGTCGGGAAGCGCCTCTTCCACATGTCGCAATATTTCCGGTTCATCGGCGCATACTATCATCTTTATGTCGGCTGCGTTGGACCTATAGATAATGTCTTTAGCCGTAAGCAGATGCGTTGCCGGTATCGCCACAGCGCCTATTTTATGTAATGCTATAATGGAAAACCAAAATTCTATCCTGCGCTTGAGCATCATCATCACTTTGTCGCCTTTTTCTATACCGAGTGATAGGTAGAACGATGCCACCCTGTCAGACATTCGCTTCATGTCGGCAAATGTGTAGCGGTGCTCCTCCCCCTTATCGTTTGTCCAGAGGAGAGCCAACTTGTGAGGAGCATTCTTAGCCCACTCATCAACTACATCATAACCAAAATTGAAATTGTCAGGTACCTTTATATTAAAATTAGTGCGAAAGTCATCAAGTGAGTCAAATTTGACTTTTTGTAAGTATTTTTCTAACATAAATTCTATATTATTATGGCCAAAAATCTTGCCGGCTCCCCGTTAAGGGCCTTCATTCCATGAGGCTGTGACGAGTCGAAATAGACACTGTCGCCCGGGTCCAATATAAGCTCACGTCCGCCTATACTCAACATCAGCTTTCCTTTCAGAAGCAGATTGAACTCCTGTCCTTCATGTGAATTAAGGTGCATGGTCTCCTCCATTTTAGGCTCGACCGTAACTATGAAGGGGGATGCTTTAGCATTTTTAAAACCCATTGCAAGAGCCTGATACTTATAGGCCTTCTGGCGTTCGATAACAGGCCCCTTGCCTTTACGCACAAGCCAGTAGCTGCTCATTTTAGGCGTGTAACCCGCAAACAGCTCAAGCGGTTCGACACCCAGCACCTGGGCCGCATTACAGAGAAAGTTCATGGGAATATCGGAGTTACCCGATTCATACCTGTTAAGCTCATCGGAAGTGACACCGCACTTTTCGGCCACATCTTCAACAGTCATTTCAAGGTCCTCACGCAGTCCGCGCAGACGCATGGCCATCTGTTTGATTTGTTCATTAATTTCCATATCAGACTACTTCTATGTTCTGTTCTTCGCACATTTTAAGGCTGAGTTCGCGAAGTTTAAATTTCTGTATCTTGCCACTGCCCGTAAGCGGATATTCTTTTACGAAGAATACATATTTCGGGATCTTGTAGCGGGCAATCTTTCCCCTGCAATAGTCACGCACCTCTTCTACGGTCATGGATACTCCTTCGTCAAGTATTATGAATGCTCCGACCTCTTCACCATATTTTTTTGAGGGGACACCGACCACCTGTACGTCACGCAGACCGGGAAGATGGTAGAGGTATTCCTCTATCTCTCGCGGATATATATTCTCTCCACCCCGTATTATCATGTCCTTTATGCGGCCCGTAATGCGATAATTGCCATTCTCATCCCTGACCCCCAGATCACCGGAATGGAGATAACCGTCTTTATCTATTACCGCATCAGTAGCCTTGGGGTTTTTGTAATAACCTTTCATCACATTATAACCCTTGCAGCAAATTTCACCCTGGGTGCCGCACGGAACCTCTTCGTTAGTCTCAGGATCGACTATCTTGACATCGACATATTCGTATTCACGGCCGACTGTGGTGTAACGGACCTCGTCGGGGTCATCAATACGGGTCTGGGTTATACCGGGTGAAGTTTCAGTAAGACCATAGACGCTTGTTATGCGCAGATGCATCTTTTCCTCAACCTTGCGCATAAGTTCTATCGGACACAAAGAACCGGCCATTATACCGGTCCTAAGAGAGGTAAGATCAAACATATCGAACATGGGATGGTTCAGTTCGGCTATGAACATGGTAGGAACACCGTAAAGTGCCGTACAGCGTTCCCTGTGAACCGATGCGAGGGTCACCAGAGGGTCGAAACGTTCGACCACCACCTCGGTGCACCCATGAGTGAGACAGTTCATGGTGGCCAATACCACTCCAAAACAATGGAACAACGGTACGCAGACACAGAGTTTGTCCTCCTGCGTGAAATTCATATGTTCACCCGTAAATAGTCCGTTATTTGCTATATTGTAATGAGTAAGCATGACACCTTTCGGGAAACCGGTGGTTCCCGAAGTGTACTGCATGTTTACCACATCGTGACATCCTACCGATTTGCGCAACCTGATAAACTCATCATCGTCGGTGTTTTCACCCAACAGAAGAATTTCGGCAGTGTTATACATGCCGCGAAACTTCTCCTGTCCTATGTAAACCACATTGCGCAGTTCGGGAAAACTCTCACTTCTGAGATGACCCCGCTGGAACTGCCTTAATTCCGGGATCATATCGTAAGTCATATCGACATAATTGGTCTCCCACGTGCCGTCGGTCAGACAGAGAGTATGCATATCGGAGTCCTTAAGCAGATACTCAAGTTCGCTCTGCTTATAGCTGGTATTCACCGTTATACAGACGGCGCCAATCTTTGCGCAGGCATAGAGGAATGTAAGCCAGTCGGGTACATTCTGCGCCCAGAGTCCTACATGGGTCCCTTTAGTGACCCCTATGGCTATGAGGCCGCGCGCCATATCGTCAACGCGGGCATTGAACTGTTTCCACGTGAATCTCAGATCACGGTCGGAATAGACGATACACTCTCTGTCGGGGGTATGTTCGGCCCAATACTCCAGATAATCGCCCAAGGTCTTTTCAGACAACTGTAACATAATCAGAATCAGATTGGTGTATAAACGACTGCAAGGATACGGGCAGGATTGCCTCCATATCCATGCACGTGATGTTTTACTATGGAATCATAATAGATACTGTCACCTGTTTCAAGCAGATAAGTCTGCTTGCCGTAGTTAATCTCAACCTGACCCTCCAGCACATAGATAAATTCTTCACCCTCATGGGAAGAGGGTTCAAAGCTGCCACCCTCAGTAGGGAGAATATCTATTACAAACGGATCCAGATGACGGTTGTTCTTTCCATCCGACAGCGAATGGTAAATCATATTTTCACGGCCCTCGGTTCCGTAGTTCGAGAACCTTACGCTTTCCCGTTTATCCTTATGCCGGCTTACAACCGCACCCGCCCCCTGTTGGTCATCCAGAAAAGTTCCAAGTCTGACGCCAAGCACACGGGCTATCTTTATAAGGGGAGCAAGTCCGGGCAGCGGACCGTCTTCCTCAATAGTTTTTACCTGTTCCAAAGGAAGCTGTGCGCGTTCGGCAAGCGTCTCAATATCCATCGTTTTAGACTCTCTCAAAGAGCGGATTTTACTTCCTACTGACACTTTAACATTCATATACTTTCATCGTTTAATATAGAAAATTCATCGTTTGCGCTGCAAATTTACAAAAAATAAAGTAGCCATACAGAGAAGCGTTAAAAATACCCTCATTTAATCGGAGTATTCTATTTTTAAATAATGTATAACCAACTATTTTTACTATCTTTGCATGTCTTTTTCGGATAAATCGAAGAGACATTGAACGACTTTTTATAATTAAAGATGAACGACCATACACATAATGGTTCAGAGAACTATTCAGCAGAGAACATTCAGGTTCTGGAAGGCCTGGAAGCAGTGCGCAAACGCCCTGCAATGTACATTGGAGATGTAAGTGATAAAGGGCTTCACCACCTTGTATATGAAGTAGTGGATAACGCCATTGACGAATCAATGGCGGGATTCTGTACGCATATTGAAGTAAGCATAAATCAGGACGGCTCTATAACGGTACAGGACAATGGACGAGGCATTCCGGTTGATTTGCACCCCAAAGAAAACAGGTCGGCGCTGGAGGTTGTCATGACTGTGCTTCATGCCGGCGGAAAATTTGATAAAGGCTCCTATAAAGTTTCAGGAGGCCTGCACGGTGTAGGAGTGTCATGCGTAAACGCCCTCTCTTCCCGAATGGTTACCGAAGTCTTCCGCGAAGGTAAAATTTACCGCCAGGAATATTCGTGCGGCAAACCGGTTACCAGTGTAGAGTGTGTAGGCACTACCGACATTAACGGTACGCGCCAGACATTCTGGCCCGACAAGACAATATTTACTACAACGAACTTCAAATATGACATTCTGGCGGTCCGTATGCACGAACTTGCATTCCTTAATGCAGGTCTCAAAATAACCCTGACGGATTACAGAGTAATGGAAGATGGAGAACCCAAAAGGGATGTATATCTGTCGGAGGATGGAATTAAGGAGTTTGTAAGATATATTGATGAAAATCGTGTTCCTCTAATACCGGAACCCATATATCTGAATACGGAAAAGCAAAATGTACCCATTGAAGTAGCTATACTTTACAACACCGAGTACAAGGAGAACGTGCGTTCATTCGTGAACAATATCAATACCATTGAAGGTGGAACTCACCTGGTCGGTTTCCGTACGGCACTGACCCGTACTCTGAAGAAATACGCCGAGGATAATAAATTTCTCGAAAAGGCTAAGGTAGATGTTGAAGGAGAAGACTTCCGTGAAGGACTTACTGCAGTACTTTCAATCAAAGTGGCCGAGCCTCAGTTTGAAGGTCAGACCAAAACCAAACTCGGCAATACTGAAGTAGGAGGCGCCGTACAACAGGCTGTAGGTGAAGCTTTGACATTCTATATGGAAGAAAACCCCAAAGAGGCTAAACTTATAGTTGAGAAAGTGATACTTGCGGCACAGGCGCGCGTGGCAGCCCGCAAAGCCCGTGAAAGCGTGCAGCGCAAGAGTCCGTTCAGCGGCAGCGGCCTTCCCGGCAAACTGGCTGACTGCTCAGACAAAGATCCGGCTAACTGCGAACTCTTCATTGTCGAGGGTGATTCGGCCGGTGGCAGCGCCAAGCAAGGTCGCGACCGTCATACTCAGGCTATTCTACCCATTCGAGGCAAGATTTTTAATGTTGAACGTGCCATGTGGCACAGAGCATTTGACCACGAAGAGATTAATAATATAATTCAGGCGCTGGGTGTTCGCTTCGGTCTTGATCCCGAAGATTCAAAAGCCGCCAACTATGAGAAACTTCGTTATTACAAAGTTATTATAATGACCGACGCCGATGTTGACGGCTCCCATATAGACACCCTGTTGATGACTCTCTTCTTCCGCTATATGCCGGAACTGATAGAGAACGGTCATCTCTACATAGCCACCCCGCCCCTCTATCTCTGCACCAAAGGCAAAGTAAAGATGTATTGCTATGATGACGTACAGCGTCAACGCTTCATTGACCAGTACGGGGGCGGAGTAGAACAGAATATCACAACACAACGATACAAAGGTCTGGGTGAGATGAATGCCGAACATCTTTGGGATACCACCATGAATCCTGAGAGCCGTCTGCTCAAACAGGTTCATATACAGGATGCCTCAGAGGCCGACCGTATTTTCTCAATGCTTATGGGCGAGGATGTGGGGAAACGCCGCGAATTCATTGAAAGGAATGCTACCTACGCCAATATCGACGCATAAAGAACACCATTCGCATAAAGAACAATCATACAACAAAAAAACGTGGCGGAAATCCGTCACGTTTAATCATTTATAACAGCAAGCTTTTTTATTGCTATAAGCTCAAAGTCAAACTAAAACTTAATCCAGCTTAGCAATATGAGCCGAGAGCTTAGACTTGAGGTTAGCGGCCTTGTTCTTGTGGATGATCCTGGTCTTTGCCATTTTATCAAGCATCTTCTGAACTTTGGGATAAGCAGCTATCGCCTCCTCCTTGTCAGTCATTGCACGGAGCTTGCGAACTGCATTACGCATGGTCTTTGCATAGTAACGATTGTGAAGTCTTCTCTTCTCGCTCTTTCTGAATGCCTTTAGGGCTGATCTGTGATTTGCCATTATTTTTAATCTGATTTTGTTTCTTTGTAGCGCGTATGAGAGTCGAACTCATCCTGCAAGAATGAAAACCTTGAGTACTAACCGATATACTAACGCGCCAAAATCCTTGAAATTAAAATCCAAGAGCTTCTTTTCAAAAAGCGAATGCAAAATTAGCCATATTTTCCCAAACACCAAAATTTCCCGGCTTTTTTTTCTATCTTCGCATAGAGAAGATTTTATATCAGTCTATGTGGCAGTCAGAAAAGGGAGTTGTAACATCGTCGGTGCGTCATAATGACGGTACATGTGTAGTAAGGGTCTTTACCCTCTCATACGGTATGGTGCCATTTATATTCTATCTGTCAAAAAAAGGAAAAAAGGCCTCCCGAAACACACTGATACAGCCGATGACTCAAATTGAGTTCGAAACCGACTACATTCCCTCCGCTACCCTTATGAAGATGCGTGACATTAAGAATGCCAAACCATATAAGGAGATACCTTTCAATCCAAAAAAAAGTGCCATATCACTCTTTATGTCCGAATATCTGACCCATGCATTAAGCAGGGAACAGAGTAATCCCGGATTGTTTGACTACATAGTTAAATCCATTGGCTGGCTTGACAATGCGAATGAGGGCAAATTTGCCAATTTCCATTTACTATTCGCACTGGGCGTCTCCTCTTACACGGGGATCTGCCCCAATACCGATGACTACAGGCCGGGATACCTGCTGAATCTGAGAGAAGGTAACTTTATACCTTCACCGCCCGGCCACAATGACTATGCCGATGCCAATCTGTCGTACAAGATAGCCCTTCTTGCCGGAGCCGACTTCGACACTATGTCAGATATACCGCTTACAGGAGCAGAAAGAGTCGAGATTCTCAATATCCTCAACCATTACTTCAGACTTCACATACCGTCTTTTCCGATTCTAAAATCGATTGAAGTGTTGCAGGCCGTCTTCGGATAAGATTTTACCATACGTGTCATAGTTATACAGCAGAGCGCAGAGACTTTATCTCGGTCAGCTGTTCACGCGTACGCTGGTAGGTCGGCGATGTCTCCAATGCGTCAATAAGAATATCGTTATCAAGGTCCTCATCGGTCAAATCAAACAGACAGAGGGATTTCTTATCAACTCCTTCACCGTATAGCTGCTCTATTACCATGTCGGTGGTACTCTCATCGGAATCTTCATCCATCATGGGAATGCTATCCATTCCGAAGCCTGTGGCAAGGACGGTGATCTTGATCTCATCGTCAAGTGAATTGTCATTTGCCAAACCCCAGATGACCTCGATGTTCTTGTCCTCGAACTTATCCATAAAATGACGGATTTCATTCATCTCATCGAGAATAAGCTGGTTTTCGACTTTTGGACTCTGATATATGTTAAAGAGAAGTTTCTTGGA
>DDLZ01000020.1:878-14070 GCA_002340405.1 Bacteroidales bacterium UBA2559 | reverse complement strand
GTTTCATCAGCACGTTTGAAACCGTTTGATACAGACTTGTCAGGATAGATCTCAAGAAGTTTTTCATTACTGATCACCAGCAGGGCATCAACATGCTGGGATATCTCCTTTACCCCTTTGAGCGCCTGTTTTATCTTGGGACGCATCTCAAACTTAAAAGGAAGCGTTACGATACCGACGGTCAACATACCCATCTCCTTGGCACAGCGGGCAATTACCGGTGCGGCACCGGTACCCGTTCCTCCGCCCATTCCTGCGGTGATAAAGACCATCTGAGTGTCATCCTTGAACTGTGCCTTGATCTCCTCAATGCTCTCTTCGGCAGCTTGACGTGCCACCTCAGGGTCATTTCCGGCGCCAAGGCCCTTGGTAGTCTGACGGCCCAACTGGAGCTTGATCGGAATATCGGAATCGGCCAAAGCCTGCTGGTCGGTATTGGCTATAACGAAAACCACATCATGAATTCCTTCGCGGTACATATTTTTAACGGCATTGCCTCCGCCGCCACCAACGCCTATAACTTTTATTATCTTTCTTGATTCGGTAGGAAAATTGAAAGGAAGGACCTCTATCTCCTCAAAAGCCTTTATTGTGTTATTCATAACTGTTTCGGTTTGATGTTATTAATTAAAATCCTGGTCGCTATCGAAGAACTTCTCGCCGGTATCCATTATATTATCTATGATCCGCTTGAAATAGTTGCGATATTTCTTACCTCCCGTACCGGTTTGCCGGGTATCGGGCGCATCGGTCTCCTCACTTTTTTCGGATTTCTGTTTCCGACGCCGACGGTCACGATCCTCCTGGGCACTCTCACCCTCCTCATTGAAGAGTCTCGGCATACCCAGCTTGTCCATATCGGAGGGAGTCAATTTGTCGATTTCGTCCATTTTGGGTATTTCGCAGCAGTTTTCACTGCCCTTAGCCATTACTGCAAGCAGTGAGACCTGTGAACCGTCTCCTTTTTTCCAATAAGGCTCATCCCAGATAACTCCGCAATTTGGTTCAACAACAAAACGGGGGTTACGCAGGTCAGGCATAATGGAGTGGAACACCCGGTCAAGTTGGCGGAGTTTGGAACCGCCTCCGGTCACTATTATACCGGAATAGAGCACATCATAATAGCCCGATGCCTTTATCCTTGATGCCACATTCCTGACAATTTCCTCATTGCGTGCCTCAATAATGCCGCCAATCTCTTTAATGGCAATCACATCTTCTCCCACAACAATAGTCTCTTCGACATCCTGACTGCCTATAAGGGTACAGAGTCCGTAAGTGCATTTTAGATTCTCAGCCTGCTCTTCGTCAATCTTCAAGATTGTTGCCAGGTCGCGGGTTATCAGGGCACTGCCAAGCGGAATCACCCTTAGATAGCGTAGCAAGCCGTTTTTATAAACCGATACCGTTGTGGTGTCGGCTCCGTAATCCACAAGTGCACAGCCCTGCTGTTTCTCCTCCTCGGTAAGTATGGCATCGGCCTCGACAACCGGCGTAACGAATCCGTCCAGAATAGTTACTCCAGCCATATTAAAGCACTGGGCCATATAATCGGATATCTGCTTTTTTAGCAGGATATTCAGATAATTGCCCTGAAGAGAGGTGCAGGCTACACCCATCGGATCGGTTTCGGTTCCCCGCTTATGGTCAACGACATATTCAAGCGATTCCTGTGAAAGGATCTGGTAGCCTTCGTAGTCCTTGAGCTCGCATTCACTGAACATACTGTCTATTATCTCCTGGCTTATTACAGTCTTCTCGTCAAATGTTCTCTCTATCGTATTTACTTCGGATCTCAGGCTTTTGCTGTTATATCCGATAAATACCTTGTTTATCTTAACTGAGAGCATAGAATTCAGCCTGCTTATCACCTCGGCAATAGCATTGGCTGTCTTGTCCAGATTATAGACAGCCCCATGTCTGATACATGACGAAGATGGTGTGGAGGCATAAGCCATAACCTTGAGCCTGCCGTCATAAAGAATCTGTCCGGCTACGCCCGAAATCTTGGATGAACCAAGTTCAATTGCAACTATCAGTTTTTCGGTCTCCATATTTTATTAACGTTTCTTACATACTATCTGATTCGCATAAGCTACGCTTACCGATCTGTATTTGTTCCAACCTATCTTATCCAATCCCTTGCCGTAGAAGTTGAAAAGACGGTCCAATTTATTCTCCAAATCATCGGCCGAACCCAATATGAGCAGATGGTTGCCCACCCTCGGGACCAGTTCAATATGACGGTCCCTATTTACATTTATCTGAACGATCTGGGCTTTCCAGAAATCCGATTTGTTTATCGCATTTACCACATCGAGAAGCTCTTTAGAAGCAAAACTCCTCTCTATATAGCCCGTGGCTACAAGCAGATGAACCGACAACATACGGTGTGTAAGCAGTTCACCCCTACTGTCAACATAATAGTCTTCACCCCTGTTGTTCATAACCCTGACCATGGGAACCTTGCTGCGTACAATGATTTTGACCTCCCCTCCCGATGTCTTGTAACACTCTGCAGCAGCTATCAGGGGATGCGTCAAAAGCAAATCCTCCATCGATTTCGTATCAATTGCATCCAATAGCTTGCCTTGCGGCTGAAGATTCCCGGACTCCAGTAAGTCGCATATCATGTCACTGTTAACAATGGAGATATCAAGACTATCCTTAATATGGATCCCGACACCCTGACATATCCTGTCATTATCCCCCTCAGACATGAAGAGAATCGAAAAGACCATATATCCGGTAAAGATCAGGGCCACGAGTATGGATAGAATCTTCTTAATCACTTTTCTTCAAGAATTTCGGTTATCATATCGGCGCAATCCTCAATATCTCCGGCACCCACTGTCACAAGCACCTGCAGATCATCCTTTATTGAGCGTACCAGTTTTTTTACCTGATCCTTTGAGATGACTCCCTTACATACACCCGGTTTCATGTTGTCGGCTATGAGCTGGCTGGTCACGCCCGGAATAGGTTCTTCACGCGCCGGATAGATGTTCAGAAGCCAAACCTCATCAAAATGTGACAGACTTTCGGCAAACTCATTGTAAAAATCCCTGGTCCTGGAATAGAGATGAGGCTGGAATATGGCGGTCACCTTACGGCCGGCATAGAGAGAGCGCAGCGATAGAGCACACTGTTTCAGTTCAACCGGATGGTGGGCGTAATCGGTCAAATAGACCTTCTCCCCCTTCAAACGGAAATCAAAGCGACGCGCACATCCCATGAAACTCTTCATTGCTTCACGGATAACATTCTCCGTGGCTCCGCTCAACTGAGCCAGAGCAATGGCACCGACTGCATTCTCCACATTGACAAGGATCGGAACGCCCAACTCAATATCGACTATACTGCCTAAAGGCGATATAAGGTCAAATTTCAGCTCACCGTTACCGATACGAATGTTGTAGGCGTGGAAATCACCGTTGTCAACGCCATAGGTGTAGAGCTTCACGCCTTTCCGAAGCTGCGGCTTGAACCAGGGTGTCAACATCTCATTAAGCACAAGAGAGCCTCCGGGTTTGATCAAAGATGTGTACTTGCGAAAACTCTCCACATAATTTCCATAGGTTCCGTATATGTCGAGATGGTCGGCATCAATCGAGGTTATTACGGTACGCAACGGTTTGAGATAGTGGAAAGAGCGGTCAAACTCATCGGCCTCAATGACCACATTGCGACTCTTGGAGCTGATCAAGAGGTTACTGTCGTAATTCTTCAGGATGCCGCCAAGAAATGCGTTACATCCTTCAGGCATACCGTTAAGTATATGGGCCAGCATAGATGAAGTGGTGGTTTTGCCGTGTGTACCCGCAACACACAGCCCGTCAAGGCTGCGCGTAAGCATACCCAGTACCTCTGCCCGCTTCTTTATGTCAAAACCGTTTCGACGGAACCATGACAATTCCCTGTTGTTGGACGATACGGCCGGAGTGTAGATCACAAGAGTGGAATTTTTATCCTTAAAGCCGTCGGGGATCAGCGACTCGTCATCTTTAAAATGTATGACGATGCCCTCGTTTATGAGTTCGGATGTTATGGCGGTTGAGGTGCGGTCATAGCCGGCAACGGTGCAACCGCGCGAGAGGAAATAACGCGCCAGAGCACTCATACCGATACCGCCCACACCGATAAAATAGACCGATTTTATATTTGATAAGGAGTTTCTTCCGATAGGATGACCCGCAAGCGCAAGGACTTCGCGGGCTATAATAACAGCCGAATCGTGAATTCCCAGCCTGAGAATATTCTCTCTAAGCAATGTCAGACGGGAAACGTCATTAACAATGGCAATTGCAGCAGGAAAAAGTTCCTTGGAAACCTTGGAATCGGGAATATGAACGGCAGCATCCTTGATAGCCAGAGCCATGGCATTCTTAGTCTGATGATCCTCGGCAACGTTGGGTGAAGGTACTAAAATCACCGCTTTTCCCAACAGAGAGAGTTCCGATATGGTACCGGCTCCGGCTCTGGAAATCACCAGGTCCGATGCGGCGTACGCAATGTCCATATCCTGCAGGAAATCGGTCGGGAAAAGATTATTCACCGCTTCCGATTCTGCAAGACGGCGCTTCATCTCTTCAATGTAAAACTTTCCGGTCTGCCAGACAAACTGTATATCCTTAGAGGCACGAATAAGCGCCAGACTGCTCATGACACTCTCATTCAGGGAACGGGCGCCAAGACTTCCACCTATGATGAGCACAATTTTTTTTGCAGGATTGAGTCCCATCTTGCGGGCAGCCTCATCCCTTGAGATGAGATTTTGCGTAAGGCTGGGACGTACCGGATTTCCGGTAAGGATTATCTTATCGGCCGGGAAAAAACGCTCCATACCTTCATAAGCCACACAGATCCTGCGGGCTCTTTTTGCCAACATCCTGTTGGTTATGCCGGCATACGAATTCTGTTCCTGAATCAGAGTGGGGATTCTCATCCGATTGGCCACCATTAACGTAGGACCGCTTGCATAACCGCCCACTCCGACCGCAACCGAAGGTTTGAAATCCCTGATTATTTGGCGGGCCATCCTCTTGCTGCGTATTATTTTGAAAAAGACCGATATGTTTTTAAACGGATGTTTACGGTCAAATCCGGAGATGGGAAGTCCCTTTATCTCAAAACCGGCAGCAGGCACACGCTGCATCTCCATCCTTCCTTCAGCTCCGACAAAGAGTATCTGCGCTTCGGGACATAATGATTTGACGGCATGCGCTATCGATATAGCCGGGAAAATATGTCCCCCTGTTCCTCCACCACTTATTATTATCCTTGGATTCTCTTCCTTACCCATCTTTTTTATCTGTTAGATTCTTCATTATCAATACTCTGAGACATATCAGGCATAACCTGTTGTTCACCGGCCGCCTCCTTTTCAAGCGTATTACTTATACCGAGCAACATTCCTATACAGAAGCTGGACATAAAGATCGATGTTCCGCCTTTGCTTATGAGCGGCAAAGGTTGCCCCGTTACCGGTAACAATCCTACTGCCACAGACATATTTATAAATGCCTGCAGACCGAACATTGTTCCGATGCCCAAAGCCAGATAAGCCGGATATTTGTCTGTACATCGGACCGCCAGCTTACCTATCCTGAAGAGCAACACAATATATACTATCAGTACGAAAACAGCGCCTATCATGCCCAGTTCCTCAATTATGATGGCATAGATAAAGTCACAGCTTGCCTCCTGTAAATAATCCCGTTCAACCGAATTGCCGGGACCTTTCCCAAGGAAATGGCTCGAGGCAATGGCTATATTCGCATGAGTCTCCTGAGGCTTTTCGGGCGCCGTATTTCTGGAATATTCATAGGCGCTCACCTTCGATTCGGAGCCCGAATTGGTAAAGTCCAAAATACGCGCCTGCCAGGTAACCGCCCTGGCGGGTACAAACCTCATATCTCTCAAGGTTCTGGGCGGCACAAGTATAAACAGCAATATGGCTGACACAAATATAACCGCTACCACTCCCGTCAATCCCAGAATCCGGCGCCATGATATACCGCCCAGTATCATCATCAAATAGACCGTAGTCCCAAGAATAATCGCAGTCGAAAGGTTCTCTGTGAAAATAAGAATGCAAAAGAGTCCCGTCAGTATGATGATCTTCGTAAAGGTAGAGGACTGGCTATGCTCATCGTCAACCTTCAATTTGGAGAGATGTGCGGCTACAGCCATGACAACCGCCACCTTGGCTATCTCGGACGGTTGAAGCTGGAAGAATCCCATGTCAATCCATCTCTGGGCTCCCGATGAGAATTTGCTCATGAACCACAGATATGCCAACAGCGCCAAAGAGACGGGCACCATGATGACAGGGAAAAAATTATACCATCGGTAGTGGATCAGGTGGACTATGTACATTACTGCCAGACCTATCATCAGGTGTATGACATGTGAAATGATCGGTGTGAGAAAACTGCTTTTTCCAAAGGTGAGACGGCTGCTTGCGCTGAACACCTCAATAAGAGATATACTGCAAAGGAAAAGCACAGTTATCCAAATGTAAATATCACCTTTGAACACCAGTCCTCTTTTTGTTTTCACTTCATCCTGTTCCATATTGCCAAATGTTTTACAGCGCCTTAACAAATTCCTTAAACTGATTGCCCCGGTCCTCATAGTTTTTGAAAAGATCAAAACTTGCACAACAGGGACTGAGCAGTACAATCTCACCTTTTTTTGCCATACGATAGGCGGCAGCCACGGCATCCTTCATGGAGCGCACATCGGCTACAGGCAGTCCGAAACCGTCAAAGAAATCGTGAAGTTTTTCATTGTGCAGGCCCAGATAGACCAAACCGCAACATTTTTCGCGCACCAGATCGGCTATCTCACTGTAGTCATTGCCCTTGTCCTTCCCGCCGAGTATGAGTACGCACTTGACGGGCATACTGTGCAGAGCATACCAACAGCTATTTACATTGGTAGCCTTGGAGTCATTTATGAAATCAATGCCGTTGACTCTTGCCACCCTCTCCATACGGTGTTCAACACCTTTGAAGGTCTGAAGCGCCTTGCGAATGGTCTCGCATTTTATTCCCGCTATGTTAGCCGATATTCCGGCAGCCATAGAGTTGTAAAGGTTGTGCTTACCTGTAAGAGCCAGCGACTCCTGCTCCATATTAAAGGCGTACGGGCTGTTAAAATAGAGCATGTCATTGTCCACGTATGCCGCAAGCTCCTCCTTCTTGGCTTCGGCAAACGGATAGAGGGTCGCCTTCAGACCGTATCGCTTGAGTTCCCTACATATTATGGGGTCATCGTTCCAATATACGAATGAGTCATCTTTGGTCTGGTTGCGTATCACACGCATCTTGGAATCCACATAGTTCTGCATCCGGTTATCATAACGGTCCAGATGGTCGGGGGTTATATTCATGAGAACGGCTATATCGGCCCTGAAATCATACATATTGTCCAATTGAAAGCTGCTCAGCTCAATCACATAGTAGTCATAGTTATGTTCGGCCACCTGCCTTGCCAGACTGCTGCCTATATTGCCCGCCAGACCTACATTCATGCCGGCCATTTTGAAAATATGGTATATGAGCGATGTTGTAGTTGTCTTGCCGTTGGAGCCTGTCACACATATCATCTTGGCATTAGTGTAACGTCCGGCAAACTCTATTTCCGATATGACGGGTGTCCCCTGCGCCATGAGCTTTTGAACGATGGGGACATCCGAGGGTATGCCGGGGCTCTTGATAACCTCGTCGGCCGTCAGGATACGCTCTTCGGTATGCTGCTTCTGTTCCCACTCTATACCGCGGGCATCCAGTTCACTGCGGTAATACTCGTTGATCTCCGAAAGATCCGACACAAACACATCAAACCCTTTGGACTTGGCCAGGATGGCGGCGCCCGTTCCGCTCTCACCGGCCCCAAGTACGACAATTCTCTTCTTCTCCTCCATACTGTTCATCGGATTTTCAAGGTCAATATAGTCAGTGCAGCCAGACCAATGCTGATAATCCAACTTCTCAGGGTTATCTTGGTCTCAAACTGCAGTTTATTGTCGTTTCCGGGGAACCTGACCGTACTTCCCGGATCATTTTTCTGTACCTGCGCCATGCTGGTACGGAAATGGTCATGTATGGGAGTACGCTTCCACAGACGCTGACGCACTCCCTTTCTCTTGCCGAGCTTATAGTAGAAACGCTGGCATATTACCGAGACACCCTCCACAAGGAAGACACCGCAAAGTATAGGCAGCAGCAACTCCTTATGTATGCACAAAGCGGCCACCGCAATGATCCCGCCTATGGTCAGGCTGCCCGTGTCGCCCATGAATATCTGTGCCGGATACGAGTTGTACCAGAGAAAACCTATCAGAGCGCCCACAAAAGCACTCATATAGACCACAACCTCCTGACTGCCCGGAATGTACATAAGGTCAAAGTGACCTGCCGTGACCACGTTACTGGAGACATAAGCCAGCACACCCAATGTCAGTCCTATGATGGCCGAATTTCCTGCGGCCATACCGTCCATACCGTCATTCAGATTGGAGCCGTTCGAAACCGCCGTAACGACAAATACCGTAAGCAGCACAAAAAATATCCATCCGGCCTTATATTTATTCTTCTCACCGAGCCAGTTGAATGCATCGGCATAATTCAGATTGTGGTTTTTGAAGAAAGGGATTGTAGTACGGGTTGATTTGACATCGGGAGTCTTGATCACCACCTCCGTATTGTTCTCAATGCGGGTCTCGACCTTCTCATTTATCACCACCTGAGGACTGTACCTCAAGGTCAGGCCCACTATCAGACCGAGGATAACCTGTCCTGCCACTTTGAACCATCCGTTCAGACCATCCTTATTGCCGCGGAAGGTCTTTATGTAGTCATCGGCAAATCCTATAACACCCAGAATAACGGTGGTAATGAGCATGAGCAACATATATACGTTACTTAAATCTCCTATAAGCAGACAGGGAACAATTATGGAGAGTATGATTATCAGACCCCCCATGGTTGGAACACCTTTTTTCTCCACCCCAAACGGGTCGAGTTTGGTATCACGCTGAGTCTCCGATATATTGCGGCGTTTCAGCATATCGATGAAACGGCTTCCGATAGCTATCGCTATGAAGATTGATACCACCATAGCGAATATGGCACGGAATGTCACATAACGGACCATTCCACCACCCGGAATGTCTATCCCCGCATTATTCAGATATTCAAATAAACTATATAACATCGTTCTTCTCGTTCAAAATAATTTCTCTGATAACCTCGTGGTCGTCAAAATGGTGTTTGACTCCCTTTATCTCCTGATAGTCCTCGTGACCCTTGCCGGCCACGAGTATGACATCTCCGTCTGATGCCATCATCGTAGCAGTCCGGATAGCTTCGCGACGATCGACTATGGTGATAACCTTAAGCATATCCCCGCGTGTAATCCCTGCCAGCATATCGTTAATAATCTCCTGCGGATCCTCAAAACGGGGATTGTCCGATGTGACTATAACCTTGTCGCTGTATTTGACACTCTCTTTGGTCATAAGCGGCCGCTTGCCCTTGTCACGGTTGCCTCCGGCGCCCACCACCGTGATTATCTGCCCTTTACCGCCCATTACATCTTCGATGGCAGTGAGCACATTGGTAAGCGCATCGGGGGTATGGGCATAATCCACTATTGCGGTGTATCCTCTGGGAGAACGTATGGCTTCAAACCGTCCGTTCGCGGGAGTAAGCGTGCTCATGACGGTCAGCACCTCCATCGGGTCACGTCCCAGCATGACAGCCGTGCCATATACCGCCAGCAGATTGCTGGCATTGAACCTGCCAATAAAACGGAAGAATGCCTCCCGGCCGTTTATCTCAAGCAGCATACCGTCAAACCCCGATTCCAACAGACGACCCTTGAAGTCACTCATACTCCTGAGCGAATAGGTCTTGACCCTGGCTCTGGTGTTCTGTGCCATGACGAGTCCGTTACGGTCGTCCAGATTGGTAATCATAAAGGCATCCTTGCCGAGTGAATCGAAGAACATCTTCTTGGCCTTGAGATAGTTCTCAAAGGTCTTGTGATAATCCAGATGGTCGCGGGTCAGATTGGTGAATATGGCACCGGCATATTTGAGTCCTCCTATACGTTTCTGCACTATGGCATGTGAGCTGCACTCCATGAAGACATACTTGCACCCCTCATCGGCCATACGCCCCAGCAGGCGGTTCAAAGTCACGGCATCGGGAGTGGTATGGTCGGTCGCCACAACCTCGCCGTCTATATAGTTACAGACCGTGGAGAGCAGGCCGCACTTGTAACCCAAGGCACGGAACATGTTATAGAGCATAGTGACAATTGTGGTCTTGCCGTTGGTGCCGGTCACGCCTATCAGACGGACCTTGTCGGTAGGATTGTCAAAGAAACGCGTAGCCACAGGTCCCACCGCATCTTCGCAATCGAAGACCTGAATATAGGTCACCGTGGGTTTGATCTGCTGGGGAATGGTTTCACACAGCACGGCAACCGCTCCAAGCTCAATGGCTTTATCTATATACATGTGTCCGTCAACTACCATGCCGCGCATAGCCACAAAGAGAGTGCCCGGCGTCACTTTTCTTGAGTCGAGTTGGATGTCGGTAACAGATTGGTCGATGTCGCCTGTCACCTTCAAAGTCTTTATAACCGAAATAAGATCCCTGATAGTAGCCATAGTCTTCTACATTGATAAGTTTATCCTAATTCTGTCGCCCTTACGGAACCGGCTGTTCCCGGGCAAGCTCTGACTTCTGACACGTCCCACACCCGCTATCTCAACTCTCAATCCTGCACTCTCCAAGATGTAAAGGGCATCTTGAGCGCCCATCCCCACCACATTTGGCACAAGTCCTTCACGTTCAATGATCGGCGTCATCCTGAATTGGATTGAATCGAGCGTAACCCTTCCCCATGTCAGGCTGTCACTCTCCTTCCATTCGGGTTTCATACCCAGTTTCCTGAGTACCAGACGAGTGCTGTTCATATCGCCTGCAAGGACCGCGGGTAAGAATTGGTTTACAGTATCGACCGCCTCGGATACGTTGCGCAGGATACGTCTTGCCATCACCTTTTCCGAAATCTCGTGAAAGACCGGGGCCGCCATCGTGCCGCCTCCGGCAGCGCCGCCCGATGTGCTGATTGATACGATACAGGTATATTGCGGTTTGTCGGCCGGAAAATAGCCGCAGAATGAGACCATGTGAGTTCTAATACCGTTTCTGTATCCGGCTGCACCCTGCGATATCTGCGCCGTACCGGTCTTACCGGCCACCTTGAAATGGCGGGATGCCGCATTTATGCCCGAACCTCCGTCAACAACGCCCTCAAGCATCATCTTTATCTGTTCAAGGGTCTTATCCTTGCACATGCGCTCCCTGACAACTTTTACCGGTATGCGTTCAACGACTTTGCCTTCGTGCCGTATCTCGGTGACCAATCGGGGTTCTACCATCTTACCTCCATTGGCAATTCCGTTATAGAATGCCAAAGTGTTTATTACCGGCATCTGGCTATTGTATCCTATTGACATCCAGGGCAGACGTGTAGCATCCCAATAGCCGTCTTTACGGATAACCGGTGCACCGGTACCTATCAGCTGCATTTCGAAGTGGGTGTTAATTCCGGTCCTGTATATACCATCAACAAAAGCTTGCGGATCGTCTTTGTAGGCAGCCGTTATGAGCTTTGAAGTTCCTATATTGCATGAATTCTTAATGATTCCGGGGACGTCGAGCCATCCGTAACCGATTCCCGCATCGGTCATTACCGCTCCGCCGCCGAATCCGGCATACCGGCCCCATTCGCAGAAGACACTATCCGTAATTGATATCTTGCCGTCATCGAGAGCTACCATGAATGAAACCGGTTTGAATGTGGAACCGGGCTCAAAAATATCCCTCACCGCATTGTTCTGGATCTCATAATAACCGTTCTCCGTACGTGTCAGGCTGGCAATGGCCTTTATGTCACCTGTAGCCACCTCCATCAGGACAGCTGTGCCCGATGCGGCATTTACCAGTTCGAGTTCGCGTCTTAAAGCCACTTCGGTGACATCCTGCATATCGACATTTATTGTCGTCACTATATCACATCCGTCAATCTGAGGTATATCGGCCACCATATGCGACACATTCTGAACTTTCTCTATATGACCTATTCCGGGAGTTCCCCTCAAAATCGAGTCGAACGAGAGCTCTAAGCCAAAGCGTGCCGAATCCTTACCGGCAAACATATCGCCCAATGTACGGGAGGCAAGTGTTCCGAACGGCTGCTCGCGGGAAATTTTCGATTCCAGACTGTAAAACCAACCTTCGTTTTTGGGTCTGAGCCATACCGTTCCGGTAAGTGTTTTGTACTGGTTATATGAGATGGGATATAAATTGCGCGACACTCCCGGTAGAAGCGGCCATGAATGTTTCGATTTGGATGTCCTGCCGGTTATAAAATGCTGTCTGAGCTGCCGGACCGAATATTGGGGGAACATTCTGTTGATTTCCCGTGCAAACTCATCTATATGCCTTTCAAAGAGAGTATCTTTTCTGTGCTGATCGGCCTCTGCACGTTTCTGATTCTTCTCATAAGTGGCAAAATCCAGAAATATGCGGTAATGCTTCATGCTGCTGACCAACAACAGTCCCTCATCACTCAATATGTTGCCGCGACGAGGTTCGATGGTACGGTTGGCCGGGATCAGATTCTTGGAGACGTCATTCCAATATTGACGCTCGGCAAACATCACAATTGACATTTTGACAATAATCAGAACACCCCATAACATTACGAACAGGAATATGGTCAGATATCTGCGTGACACCCTTCTCTTCTCAGAATTCTTCTCTTTGACTTTCCCGGCCATATCCTATTTTCTCAAGTCGTATGCAGGTTCGGTGGAGATTACCAGCTCCGAACCGTTGGATACAACAATCTTTTCAATATATGACGGCTTGCTCTTGGCCGACACATCGCTTGTCGTGTTCAGGGCCTGATATTCCATATCAACAAGTTCCCTGCGAAGCTGCTCTGCCAGTACCTGATCACGCTGATACCCGTATCGGTTGCCGATATAGAGGACTATGCACAAAAGAATCTCTGCTATTAAAAGCAGGTTTCTTCTGACAAAATCCGATATCTCTGCTTTTGACAACGACATCAGACCTCTTCTCTTTTTTTCCTCCTTTTCCAT
>DDLZ01000020.1:354-850 GCA_002340405.1 Bacteroidales bacterium UBA2559 | reverse complement strand
CCTTCCCCTCAATATTTCCGCTCTTCATGATGTTCTTAACCATACGGTCTTCGATTGAGTGGTAGGTGATGACTGCCAACCGGCCGCCTGTACCTAGCAGCTGCACAGTCTCCTCCAAAAATTCGCGAAGCGCATCAACCTCATTATTCACCTCCATACGCAACGCCTGAAAAAGTTTGGCAGTATCCTTTTTTTCCCGTTCCCTTCCAATTGCCGGACTGATTGCCTCAAGCAGTTCGGGTACGGTCGTTATCCTCCTGTTTTGTCGGTAACGGACTATTGATTTGGCAATCCGGCTTCCATTTCTCAGTTCACCGTACATCCAAAACAGCCCGGCCAAACGCTCCTCGGTATAGTCATTCAACACATCGACGGCACTGATCCCTCCTCTTTGGTTCATACGCATATCGACAGGACCGTCAAAGCGGAAAGAGAAACCGCGGTCGCTCCGGTCAAAATGGTGCCAGGAGACTCCCAGATCAGCCAGTATCCCGTT
>DDLZ01000020.1:0-315 GCA_002340405.1 Bacteroidales bacterium UBA2559 | reverse complement strand
ATTGCATCGGCATCCTGGTCAAATCCGTAGAGTCTGCCTTCAGAGTTGAGCCGTGACAATATTTCGCGGGAGTGGCCGCCGCCGCCAAACGTGGCATCGACATAAACCCCGCCCGGGTCTGTAACAAGCCCCTCTACACTCTGTTTAAGAAGGACCGGTACGTGATATATCCCTCTGTTCTCCAATGCAACAATATGTATATTGTACGTATCACTCCGTCATGAATTTCTTTAGTTTAGCAGCAAAGTCATCATCGGTCATGAACGCCTGATCGTTATCGACAGCGGCATTTTGCAGGGCCCATATCTCGATGGT
>DDLZ01000088.1 GCA_002340405.1 Bacteroidales bacterium UBA2559 | reverse complement strand
TATCTGTTTTCTTCCGGCGATAACTCAATATTTCAATTTTCTGTTCCTGAAATGCGCTTCTTAAAGTCTATAAAAGTGGAACAGATGACATGTTTTGCAGAGCATGATGATTCTACACTTATTGTGAGATCAAATATTAATGGAGAAAACGGCATATATTTCATAAACGCCAACAATGGAGAGATTATGGGCAAACTGAAGGATATTTCGGGTTTTTCATTATCTTTCAATGAAAAAATGGATTTCTACCAGCCGAAACACAGAATCCTATCGGAAATAGGCAGCACCAATATTATATCAGAAATACCTCGTAAGGTAGGAGATGAAGAGAGATTGTTATTTGTGTATGATTTCGGACAATCGGGAATCCCGAAGGAATATGATGATTGTTCCCTGTATAATATTACGTCGTTGATGCGTTTGATGCAGTATGTCAGACAAAACTCAGATAATGTTTATGTAGGCGGTTTCTGTTGTAAGGCTGATAAAAATGCTATTTCTTTCTGGTATCGTCGGATAAACACAGAGAATAAAGCCGATATGAGGTTTTATTGGACAGATGGAAAGAACACGAAGAGATATGGGGGATTCCGTTTATCTGCTATGAGGAATCCTATTGTTCCGGATTGTGTAACTGATGATGGTTATGCGTCTATACTTGAAGGCTCGCCTGAATTTCTCTTTGATTCACAACAATCATTCAGCTCCATTTCGGCTGAAATTAAACAGGTTGTGAGTACCCAAAAAATGAACAATCCGGTTTTAATCTACTATCGTATAAAGTAGTTTGCATGGCATAAGACAACATTTCCGGTTGAAAATAGGGCACACTGCCTTCTGAAGAATCGAAAACATATCATTATCTTTGATGATTGATAAAAAAACAAAAGAGAGAAAAGAATATGGGTAGATCATTTCGAGGCGGCGTTCGGTTGAACCGAAGAGCCATGACAGATCTCATAACGGACTGGTTTAATGAAAATCAGGACAGGTCTGTCACTGTAAAGAGACTTTGTGATGAACTGAAACTCAAGACTCATCCAATGCGCAACATGTGTGCGGATATTGTCCTGGACCTGGTTGAAGAGGGATTTCTTAGAGAGAAGGGCGGGCAGTTTCAGCTCATGCATAAGAGCCGGTTTTTGGAGGGAATCTTACAGCGCAGAGCAGGGGGCAAGAACTATTTCGTGCCTGATGACGGCAGCAACCCGATATTCATTGCCGACCGCAACTCGGCCGGTGCGGCTAACGGCGACAGGGTGCGTATAGCCCAGTTTGCCCGAAGACCGCGTTCCGGTCCTGAGGGCGAAGTCGTCGAAATCCTGAAACGCGCCAAGGATGTTTTTGTAGGCACACTTCAGGTAAAAGGCAAATTCGCCTATCTGGTCACTCCCGACAAATCGGACCGCGACATATTCATTCCCATTTCCAACCTCAATAAGGGAAAGGACGGCGAGAAGGCTGTCGTAAAGATAATAGATTGGCCCGATACGCCCGATCGCAATCCTGTGGGCAGGGTCATTGACATACTCGGCCCTGCCGGCGAGAACAACACCGAGATGCATGCCATCCTGGCCGAATACGGTCTGCCCTACAGCTATCCCGAAAAAATAGAGAAAGCCGCCGAAAAGATCTCTTCCGAAATCACGGATGAGGCTCTTGCAAATCGGGAGGATTTCCGTAACGTTACCACTTTTACCATTGATCCGCACGATGCCAAGGACTATGACGATGCGCTCTCCCTGCGCCCCATAAAGAAGGGGCTTTGGGAGGTCGGAGTCCATATAGCCGATGTCAGTCACTATGTTCAGGAGGGAAGTATTATAGACAAGGAGGCCTATAAACGCGCTACCTCAATCTATCTGGTTGACCGCACCATACCCATGCTTCCGGAAAAGCTTTCCAACAACCTCTGTTCGCTCCGTCAGGACGAGGATAAACTGACATATTCCGTCATTATGGAGATGACCGATACCGGTCTGATCAAACGGTCGAGGATTGTCCGTACGGTAATTCGCAGTAACCGTCGCTTCACATACGAGGAGGTGCAGGATATCATTGAACGTGAGCAGCAGGGCGGCAGGGAGAGATTGCCGGGCGATGAGTTTGCGAGCGAGATAATGACTCTCGATTCGCTGGCCAAGGCTTTGCGTGCCAAACGCTTTGCCGATGGCGCTCTGAGTTTTGACCGTGTTGAAGTCCGTTTCGACATTGATGAGAAGGGACATCCGGTAAGCGTCTATTTCAAGGAGTCCAAAGATGCCAACAACCTTATTGAAGAGTTTATGTTGGTTGCCAACCGTACGGTGGCCGAATTAATTGGCAAAACCCGGGGTGGGGCAAAACCCAAGACATTTGTCTATCGGGTTCATGACGAGCCTGACCCTGAGCGCATGGCTAACCTGCAGAAGTTTGTCGCCAAATTTGGCTATAAGCTTAAGACTAGCGGTGACAGCGTTGAAATGGCAAAGTCCATGAACCGCATGCTCACCGAGGTCAAGGGAAAAAAGGAACAGGAGCTCATAGAAACTATTTCAATTCGTTCTATGCAGAAAGCATGCTACACGACCGACAACATAGGTCACTACGGACTTGCTTTCGAGTATTACACCCACTTCACCTCGCCCATACGGCGCTATCCGGACCTTATGGTGCATCGGCTTCTGACCCGCTACCTGAGCGGCGGACGCAGTGTCGGTAAGGCTAAATACGAAGAGCACTGTGAGCATTGCTCCGCATGCGAACAATTGGCCGAACAGGCCGAACGCGACAGTATTAAGTACAAGCAGGTGGAGTATATGGCTGACCGTCTCGGACAGGTCTTTGATGCTGTGATAAGCGGAGTTACCGAGTGGGGGATCTATGCTGAAATCATCGAAAACAAGTGCGAGGGTATGATCCCCATACGTACTCTGGAGGGTGACTATTTCGAGTTTGACGAAAAGAACTACTCTCTGATAGGCCAGCGTACCCGTAAGCGTTACCGGCTGGGCGACCGGGTGCGCATCAGAGTGGCGCGGTGCAATCTTGAAAAGAAGCAGATAGACTATGATCTGGTCTCATCGGAAAACAATATAGAGCAGGAATAACGGGGTATATCAGGAAAAACCGTGAACAGTGGACACTCCGGAACCCTAAGGATAGGGAACGCTTGGAATCACCGGAGAATTTTACGGAATTTAGAAAACGATAATAGAATAGAAATATAGAAAAGAGAGAAAATGCATTTAAAACGGATTTTGTTGCTTTCCGCCACGCTTTTTATGCTATGCGTGCCGACGGCGGAGGCGAACGGAGGAACCAATCCCTCTTATAGCAGGACGCTGCGCGTAAATTACACCTTTTCAGGCAACAGTAAAGAGACCTATATCTTCCTTGATGATTTGAACTTTTTTGACGGGTGGGCCGGCCGGAATGTGAACATGAACAGACTCTGCCTTGAGGGTAACGGTCAGATAACGATGAGAGATGAAGCTACGGGCGACACCCTCTACCGTACCTCGTTCAGCACCCTTTTTCAAGAGTGGCAGAACACCGAAGAGGCTACCAAGGTGAGTCGCAGTTTTGAAAACGTCTTCCTGCTCCCCATGCCGCAGGAAAAAGCTGAGGTTGAGGTAAAACTGGTGAATAATTATAATAAGGTGGTGGCAACCCTGCGCCATACGGTCGATCCTGAGGATATTCTGATACGTAGGACAGGCACGAATCCGCCCGAGTGGAAATATCTGCACAATGGGGGTTCTCCCGAGGAATGTATCGATGTGATCATAGTCCCTGAAGGCTATGCAGCCTCCAGTATGGACCTCTTTTATGAGGATGCCGGGAAGGCAGTAAGCAGCCTGCTTTCGCATGAGCCTTTCAAGACTATGCAGAGCCGATTCAATTTTCTGGCGGTCGAACTGGCATCCGAAGATGACATTGTCAGCAGTCCCAAGAACGGAGTTTGGACCGAGACGGCGCTGTCGTCACATTTCAGCACCTTCTACTCCGACCGCTACCTCACCACATCGCGACTCCGGCA
>DDLZ01000053.1:595-2643 GCA_002340405.1 Bacteroidales bacterium UBA2559 | reverse complement strand
CCTCAAGATTTGCACCTGCGGCATCGACTTACTGATTTTTGCGCTGTAGCTCTTCCTGGCGCTGGTTAAGCTGCATCTCCTTCTGGCGCAGCCGATTCTCGTTTTGCTGTAGCTTAAAGTCGCGTTGCTGGACCTCCTTTTCAAGTTCAGCTTTCTTATTGAGAAATTTCTCTTTAACTTCAAGAAGTTTGTCGCGTTTGATGGCCTCAGCCTGACTCTCCGCCTCTTTTAGACGGGTCTCTACTCTCTTATTCAGTTTACTGTTTGACAGGATGTAGGCTACTATTGCGCCTATCATCAGTCCGATAATCAAAAAAATGTATTGCATAACATGCCCCTCCCTTATATTGTTATAACAATGCGCACCAACTTGTCATGGAAAGGCTGGGAGACCACCTCTCTTTCTTGCAAGTAAGTACGCAAAATAACCTTGCCGATAATTTTTTTAAGACGGGATTTACTGCTTGTCTTCAGGTTCGGATTCGCAGTTCAGGAATGATTCCAGTTCCTTGTCAAGCTGGCGTATCTTCTCCTTATAGGGAGTCGTATCGTTGAAGCTTTCCCACATTATGTTGACCACAGATATGTGTATGGCTGTCATAACGTAATAGTCTTCTTTTCTCAAATTAGGGTAACGTTCTATGTACCTGTTGAGTTTATCGTTGATACGACGGGCGGCTTCACGATATACGAACTCGTCTTTCCGTTTTATCCTAAGCGGGTAATAGCATCCGCCGACCATCAGTTTTATCTCAAAAAAATCATCCATAGAATATTAAGTTAATTGTTCAATAATTCTATGCAATGGTCAATTTCACGCATCAGTCCTGATATCCTCCGTTTGGTGGCATCAATATCATGCCCCGAAACTGCAAGTACTTTGGACTGTTTAAGATTCAGGTAGGATTCTTGTAGGCTGGACATCTGTGCAGTCAAATGTTTGATTTCCTCGTCTTTAGCTTCCAGCTCTTCCTGGAGCTGGGAATTACGGCACTTGATATTTTCGTATAGTTCTATCAGTTTCCTGATTTTGCTTTCGAACTGTTCTATCAGTATGGAATCATTGTCAGTCATAGCAACCCACCTGAATGCTTATCTGACAAAGGTAAAAAAAAACTTCCTATTCTTAAAAAATGGTGCGATAATTGTTTTTTCAACCTCTGTTTTTGAGCATTTCTCTGGCTGCTTCAAGGTTCTCCTTATTACGGGGTTCTTTTTTGGCCAGACAAATCATATTGAAAGCATACTCGGTCATCCACTCTTCACTGAGTCCCAGTTGCTGCTGGTATTGGCGAATGTTGAAAACCGTCTTGTAGCTGGCTTCATCCTTCCAGGAGTTAACGGTCATGATTTTGTGAACCGCATCCTGTGTCATAGTGTGTAGCGCATTCTTTAAGAATTTGGGAACGCGGAATCTCCATTTTAGTATAGTGCCAACCTGCATCATCAGATCCGAGCTGAATCCCTGGAATTGATACATGAACGGTTGCAGCATATTTACGTTACGGCAGTTTTTACGTATGCATGTATCCAACTCTTTGAAGAAACTTTCGGATATTCCGTACATCTGTGCCAGCATCTTTTTACATTGTGCTTTTTCGGCAACACCCAATTTGTTGCCTTTGGTCTTTATTTTAAGACCTCTCTTAAATGTAGCCAGGTCAGGTAACATGTTTATGTTGGTGATTCCCATGTTGCCGGCTATTTCGGACTGCATATATATGCGGATCAATGTCATGAAGTCCTCAAGACCGCCTACATTTTCAACTTTATCTTTTTTATTTTTCTTTTTGAATAAACCCATATTATTTTCTTAAATTGTTTTAACCTTTAATACTTGTATTTGTTCGCGAAAATAAAAAGAAATTCTTAATTTTGCGTGGCTTTTAAGGAGAAAGAGATTTTTAATATAATAAATAACCTAAATCAAACAAAATGATTAAACTTGGTATTAACGGTTTTGGCCGTATCGGACGCATGGTTTTCCGTGCTGCCGTAGAAAATTTTGGTAAAGACATTAAGGTCGTAGGGATCAATGATTTGCTTGA
>DDLZ01000053.1:0-442 GCA_002340405.1 Bacteroidales bacterium UBA2559 | reverse complement strand
GGTCCTGAATGACAACTTCGGCATCAAGCGTGGTCTTATGACAACAGTACATGCTACTACCGCTACTCAGAAGACCGTTGACGGTCCTTCAAAGAAGGATTGGCGCGGAGGTCGCGGTATCTTGGAGAATATTATTCCTTCATCAACAGGCGCCGCAAAGGCTGTAGGTAAAGTTCTTCCTGTTCTGAACGGTCGTCTTACCGGTATGTCTCTGCGTGTTCCCACATCGAACGTATCGTTCGTTGATCTGACAGCCGAACTTGAGAAACCTTGCACATACGAAGAGATTTGCGCTGCTATGAAGAAGGCTTCTGAGGGCGAACTCAAGGGTATTCTTGGCTACACTGAAGATTCTGTTGTTTCAACCGACTTCCGCGGTGATGCCCGTACGTCAATCTTTGACGTTAAGGCCGGCATTCAGCTCGATCCTACTTTTGTTAAG
>DDLZ01000102.1 GCA_002340405.1 Bacteroidales bacterium UBA2559 | reverse complement strand
CTTGTCCTTGTCCCTGACGCAGGCCTTGTCCCGGCCCTTGACCCTGACCGTGACCGGCACCGCTCTGCATCTGCTGGCGACGTGCTGCCTGCTCCCTGCTGTTAACAAGATACATGTTGTAGATTGAATCGTACTGAGCCTTGTTCAATGTGAGCTGCTCATTCAGACGGTCAGCCTGACGCTTGGCCATCTCTTCCGGAGTTGCGTTCATACCCTGGCCGCCGCCGAAGCCGCCGCCAAAACCCTGTGCAAAGCTCAATGTGGAAATCATAAGAGCTGCAACTGCAAATAGTAATTTTTTCATTTTTAATTAATTATATAGTTAGAAAATATATTGCCAACATAGACAAATTCCTTTTAAACGTACTAGGAGGGTACCGCATTCAAAGTCAAAAGAATGTCAGCACAAGTAAGATATGGCAAAATCGAAAAAGTTTAATTTGAAGCCGGTTTTGTGCAATTATTTAGCGTTACTATACGTTTTTTCACGCTTCTTTATTTTTCAGGCGATTTCCCACTCTTCTCTACGTTTTCCGGGTCACTTAACGCTTTCCCAATGGAACTCTGTTCTTTCCGGCATACTCTCTGTTACTACGGTAAGCGAATGGCAGTTTTTGTTATGGGAAGAGGTTTCAGCTCTTTATTTCATAGACTTCGAGGTTTTTGAAGCTTTTGCCTTCTATCTCCAGACGGACAAGCGTACGTACATTCTGCCACCCCTGAATTCCGGCTGCACCCGGATTGATGAAGAGCATATTCAACATTTTGTCATGCATAACTTTGAGGATATGCGAATGGCCGCAAACGAACAGGTCGGGCGTTTCAATCAGCAGTTGCTCCCTGACCGAGTGGTGGTAATGGTTAGGCGAGCCGCCTATATGTTTAAGCATGATGTTGGCCTCTTCGACCTTAAAGCGGTATATTTCGGTGGTTACGCGGCGCACGTCCTGCCCGTCACAGTTGCCATATACGGCACGCAGCGTGGCTATTCGGGAGAGCCTCTCCATGATTTCATACGAACCTATGTCACCCGCATGCCAAATTTCGTCACATCCGTTAAAGAATGTGGCGTAACGATCATCCCAGTAGCTGTGAGTATCCGATATAATCCCTATCCGTTTCATATTCCCGACCTTCTCCTCTTTATTTTATTTCCAACCGCTCTTTTGCTAAAGCGGTTATCAGGTTCACACATTTTTCATAACCCAATACGCTGCTGTTCAGGCAGATGTCATAGAAATCGGGGTCGCCCCATACACGTCCTGTAAAATAGTTGTAGTAGGATGCCCTTTTGCGGTCATGCTCCCTAATGATGGATCGGGCTTTTTCGGGTGATATCCCGCCCTCCTTCTTACATATGCGCTCTATGCGGTCATCCATATCGGCCGCTATAAAGACGCTGAACAGACGGCTGCTGTCACGCAGTACATAGTCGGCGCATCGGCCGACAAACAGACAGTCTTCCTGTTCATAGATGCTCTTTATGGTTTCACTTTGCATCTTGAACAGTGACTCGCTGGTAAGATAGTTTCTGGAGAGTCCATATTCTGTCAGATGGCTCATGAAGAATGAGCGCAGACCACGGCGCGTCTTCTCCTCATCGGCCTTATCGAAGAACTCCCGGCCGAACCCGGTCTTTTTTGATGCCGTTTCCAGTAGGGCTTTGTCATAGACTTTAATGCCGAGTCTGTCGGCTGCCATTGTGGCTATTTCGAGGCCTCCGCTTCCGAATTTGCGTCCTACGCATATAGAGTAATGCTTGTCCATNNNNGGCATGCCTATGCTCTGAAAGAAGTTACCTATGACTATTTGGGAACCGACGAGGGGGAATACTAAAAAGTAACAGCGCATACCCATGCGGGCTATCTCGGTGAGTTGTATATCACTGGTGAAGATGCGTATGCAGATGTCCGGCATAAATACACCGACCACAAATCCCAACGTGGTTACGCAGGTGCCGCAGAGCATCGTCATGTAGAGAACCTTTAACACCCGGTCATTCTGTCGGGCGCCGTAGTTATATCCTGCAATGGGTTGCATGGCCTGATTGAATCCCACGACTATCATAACGAAGATGAAGCCTATACTGTTGATGATGCTGTATGCTCCTATGGCTATGTCGCTGCCGTATTTAAGCAGGGCGCGGTTGATGATAAGTACCACCAGACTGGCGGCTATGTTCATAAGACAGGGGGAGAGACCTATTTTCAACATATTCCCTACCAGATCCCGGCGCAGTCTGTATATCCCGCGCTTCAGATGTATGATCTCGCTCTTGTCAAACAGTTGGGTGCTCTGCCATGCAAATGCCACAATCTGAGAAATGACAGTGGCTATGGCGGCTCCGCGAATTCCCCAATGGAAAACCATTATAAAGAGGTAGTCCAAGACTACGTTGAGGAGCACCGCGCTTATGGTGGCTGTCATAGCTTTTTTGGGATGCCCGGCTGCCCGCAGTATGCAGTTAATTCCCAGATAGAGGTGTGTGAAGACATTGCCTGCCAATATTATAATCATATATTCACGGGCATAGCCTATGGTTACATCGGTAGCGCCAAAGACTCTCAGGATAGGGTCTAAGAATATTATTGACAAAGCCCCGAACAGTATGCCTGCCACTATGTTCAGGGTTATGGAATTACCCAGCAGTTTTTGTGCGCTTTCATAATCTTTTTGACCCAGTTTGATTGATATCATGGTGCCGGAGCCGACTCCCACCATAGAGCCGAGGGCTGCCGAGAGATTCATGAGCGGAAATGTTACGGCCAGTCCTGAAAGAGCCATGGCACCTACACCGTGGCCCATGAAGGCGCGATCCACAATATTATAAAGCGATGATGCAAGCATTGCTATAATTGCAGGTACGGCATATCTTATCAGCAGTTTTCCAATCCTTTCCGTACCAAGCTCCCTGGGTGCCTTCAATTCACTCATATCTCATGTTCTGTTTTACGGTTGCAAAATTACAATGTTTTTGCCTTAATTGCTATGTCTGTTCTTCATTCCGGCGGGAAATTTCCGTATAATCCGGCGGCAACTGTTTTGTGTAGTAATGCGAATTTTATTTTATAAATGAAAGGAGTATATTTGTAGAATCAAAATAATCTATTCACAATATATGGTATGAAAAAATCACTTAAGAGATTACTGATCATTGCGGTGGCAACCTCTTTAATTGGAGGAACGCTCACTGCGCAAGAGAGTGTTCCGGTGTTTAGAAACACCGGTTATTCATTCGAAGAGAGGGCGGTTGACCTGGTGTCACGTCTCACTCTTCAGGAGAAGCAGGCTCTGCTCGGCAACAATATGGCCGCAGTTCCGCGTCTTGGCATACGCAACTATAATGTCTGGAGCGAGGCTCTGCACGGGGTAATGTCGGGTGCCAATCCGTCGCTTGGTCTGCAAGGCCCCACATCGTTTCCCGGCAGTGTGGCGCTGGGCGCTACATGGGATCCCGACCTGATGGAGCTGGAGGCGTCGGTCATAGCCGATGAGGCCCGTGCCATATTCCAGACCGGTACCAAGGGACTTACCTTCTGGAGTCCGGTTGTAGAGCCAATCCGCGACCCGCGTTGGGGCCGTACGGGCGAGAGCTACGGCGAGGATCCATTCTTGGTTACAGCCATGTCGGGCGGATTCGTGCGCGGCATGATGGGCGATGACCCTGTTTACATGAAGGCCGTGCCTTGTGCAAAGCACTATTTTGCCAATAACAGTGAGTTCGACCGCCATGTGAGCAGCTCCAATATGGACAGCCGTGACATGAGAGAGTTTTATCTCTATCCCTACAAGGGGCTTATCGAGAATGATAATCTGCCCTCTATAATGTCATCGTACAATGCCGTTAACCATGTGCCGACATCGGCCAGCGTCTTCTATCTGGACACCATAGCCCGCCGTACCTACGGCATGAAGGGTTATGTGACGGGTGACTGTGCCGCGATTGAGGATATCTATACCGGACACTACTATGTGGAGACCGCCGAAGAGGCCACGGCTGCCGGACTGATAGCCGGCGTGGACTCGGACTGCGGCAGCGTCTATCAGCGTTTTGCTTTGAGTGCGCTTGAAAAGGGACTTATAACCGAGGCCGATATGGATCGCGCACTTGTCAATATGTTTACCATACGTATGCGCACGGGCGAGTTTGACCCTGTTACAAGGGTGCCTTATGCACTATTCCCTCCAAGTACAGTCAACTCCGAACGCAGTCAGGCCATCGCTCTGGAGGTGGCAACGCGTACCCCCGTTCTGCTCAAGAACGATGTTGTAGCTGGTTCCGAGGCGGGCAGGAAGGCGCTTCCCATTGACCTTAAGGAGATCAAAAGCATTGCTTTGATAGGACCGCAGGCCGATGAGGTGGAGCTTGGACCCTATTCAGGCCGTCCCGAAGCCTCTAGCCGCACAACGCCCTACCAGGGTATAACCAATTATATTGCCGATAAGGGTCTTGATATTGATGTGGTTCTTGCATCGGGCGGAAGCACCAAGAGTAAGAGTAATCTGCTCTATATAGCCTGGTTTGAATTGGAGAAGGCCGACGGCACCACGAGCCGCCACGATGCCACGCAGTTCAGTCTTGCATCGGAGGGTATCACAATAGGCTCGGGTATGGGCACCGAGGAGCAGGTACGCTCTATCGACGACGGCTCATGGACCGCCTACGAAAACATTGACCTGATAGATGTTGAAAAAATCACCGTAGCTGCCAACATCCCTACCGAGGGCGGTATAATTGAGGCGCATGTCGGCTCGCCCGAAGGCAATCTGATAAGCACCATCGAAGCTACCCGTGCATCGGGTAAGAGGGTAGGCGGCGTTTACGGAACCGGTACGCCTATGGAGGCCAGGGTGAACAGACTGGGCTATAACGGCCCGCAGACTCTCTACCTGGTCTATAAGGCTCCTGCCGATGAGGAGATTGCTCAGGAGGTGCTTGATGCAGCCCGTGAATCGGATGTGGCTGTTGTCTTTGTGGGAACCGATGAGAATACCGCGACCGAGGAGGCCGACCGCCTGACGCTGGATCTGCCGGGCAATCAGGTCGAACTTATCAAGGCTGTTGCCAAAGAGAATAAGAATACCATTGTGGTCATGCAGACGCTGGGTTGTGTTGAGGTTGAAGAGTTCAAGAATCTTGAGAATATTCCCGGCATACTCTGGACAGGTTATAACGGCCAGGCTCAGGGCGCTGCCATACCTATGATACTATTCGGCGACGTGACTCCCGGAGGTAAGCTCAATGCAACATGGTACCGCTCGGTCAATGACCTTCCGCACATCACCGACTACACTCTGCGTGCCGGAGACGGCAAGCCCGGTCGTACATTGTGGTATTTCACCAAGCCGGTCTCATACGAATTCGGCTATGGGATCAGCTACACCACATTCGAGTATTCGGACTTCACGATAAGCAAGAGCAACATCACTCCGAATGACGTTATAACCGTAAGTGTAAACGTAACTAATACAGGTAGTTATGACGGTGACGAGGTGGTACAGATATATATGACCACTCCTGACAGTCCCGCATCATTGCAGCGTCCCATAAAGCGTCTGAAGGGATTCAGGCGTGTTGCCATACCTCGCGGCCAGACCCGTCGCGTCGATATTGTGATTGACTGCTCGGACCTCTGGTTCTGGGATATGGACAATGAGCGTATAATTTACGATTCGGGACGTTACGTCTTTGAGGTCGGTTCATCGTCAAAGGATATACGCGGCCGGGTGAGCGCCGTTATGGACGGTCGGTTCACACCCGAACTCAAGACCGTTGTGGCTGACTGCCGTGTGTCGGTGCTTAAGGTAGGAGAGACGGCGCAGACTATGACATCGGCCTGTCTCAGCGATGACTCATTCATCGGTATGGAGAGGGCTCAGGTCAGGTATGCGAGCAGTAATCCGCAGACTGCCTCGATCGACGCTTCCGGGCTGCTCACCGCCAAGGCTCCGGGTATAGCCACAATTACCGTCAGCGTCACTTACGGCGGCAAGACCGTGAGCGACACCTATTCGGTCAAGGTGAATCCCGACTTCTCGTTGGCAAGCCTTACGAGCGGCGGAAAGTCTATATTGAAGGCTGGTCGCAGACAGTACAGCGTACTGGGCCGCGCGGTATCGCAGGTTGCGGCCACAGCCAAGTCCAATCAGCTTAAGGTAAACGTGGAGCAGGCTCCCGCGATGCCCGGAACAGCCGTAGTGAAGGTCTCGGAACCCGTTATCGGCGACGAGCAGATCTATCTGGTGAATTTCGGGACCAAGGGTGTCTCCGATGAGTTCAAGAGCGGTGCACTGGGAAGCCATTGGAACGTGATACGCCGTGATGATTCAGGCCTATCGATAGCCGACGGGCATCTGCAGATTGTTGCTGCAAGCGGCGATATAAACGGTGCTGCCGACAATGGCGCCAATATTGTGTTGCAGAGCGCCAACACTGACTGGACCATAGAGACCAAGCTTCAGACATCGGCCGTTCCGGCTGCTCCGGCACAGAATGCCGGACTTGTGGTCTATCAGGATGATTCTCATTTTATCAAGCTGGTCTATGCTATGCCTGCATTCCGCCGCGGCGCCCAGGCTGCCGAAGCTCCCGCTGTAGGCGCATTGCAGCTTTACGTCGAGGAGAACGGTACAGCCAAAAGCACTGCCAATGTCAATCTGGCGGAGGCCGGCGTAAAAGATAACACAATCTGGCTGAGGCTCGTAAAGGAGGCCGACGTTTACACCGCCTATTACTCGGTGAACGGCAGCAAATGGGTAATGGCCGGTCAGGTCGAAGTGCTGTTGAAAGATATTCAAGCAGGTATGATAGCCTGCCAGGGTGCTGTGAATGTGCGTGCCGGTGCACGTCCCAATGTCGGCGCTCAGGCTCAGGCTCCTCAGCCTCAGGCCGAAGCTGCACCCTTTATAGCCCGGTTTGACCGGTTCGGGATCAAGAGCAGATAATCCTTCATGTTCCCGGAAAGAAAAAATTTTGAAAGACTGTTCCTGACCATTCTCTTGCTATGGTCGGGAGCAGTCTTTAGTTTTTTTTCTGCGCAGGCTGAAACGGTGGACATAAAGCCGTACGATGACGGTTTCGTCATAGCCCGCAGCGACGGCATGCTGTTTTTTACCGATATTGAAGGCACGGCTGCCGACAGCATCAAGATCCGCTCCGAGATTGCAGGGATTGCCGTAAGCGGTTCCGATGTTTTGGCAGTTGCCCCCGACGGGCGTGTAACATCTGTGGAGCGTGATGGAAAGAGCAGGATACTGTGCCGCAGCCTGAATGTAAGCGGCAGTATGGAGGGTATAGCCTGTTTCGACGGTAAGGTATTCATACTAAGCTCTCAGGGAATATTGATGAGCACCTCCGATTGGAGATCGTTCACAACGTTCGACTTCAACAGCATCTACAGCGGTTATTACGAATATGTGAGGTTTACCTCAATATGTGCATCGGACAACATGATGTTTTTGGCCGGGGTCTTTGACGACGGAATGCCGGCAGTATTTACATCGGCTGCGGGCAATATATGGAGCGAACGTATTTTATACTATAATGAGGGCCGTAATGTTTTGATGCTGGAGCAACAGCCGCTGGGGATAGGCTATGATCCCCGCACCGATGCTTTTGTGCTTGCCTGCACCGACGGCTGTCTCTTTTTTATGCCGGGCTGTTCCAACTGCAATTACATTGAGCGGAGGGCTATGTACGACCTTAATGCCGTGGCATTCAACTCCGGCCGCCTTATTTTCCGTTGATTTTTGTGTATAACCAGTCATATTATTCTGTATATTTGACATACTTAGCCGTTATATGATGATTTGTGTGTTAAATAACAGAGGCGTAGGATTTCGTTTTGTTTTTGTTTGAATTTGTTCAGTAATGAGATATTATCCTTTGAAGTCATATCTGGTGGAGGGTCGTCTGGAGGCCGGTTGTGACGAGGCCGGACGCGGCTGCCTGGCCGGTCCCGTCTTTGCCGCTGCCGTCATTTTGCCGCCGGACTTCAGCAATGAGCTGCTGAATGACTCCAAACAACTTACCGAGAAACAGCGTTACGCCCTGCGTCCTGTGATAGAGCAGCAGGCACTGGCCTGGGCAGTTGAGATGGTGGACAACAGGCAGATAGACAGGACAAACATCTTAAAAGCCTCATATTTGGCCATGCACTTGGCCATTGACCGACTCAAGGTGCGTCCCGAACATCTGCTCATAGACGGCAACCGTTTNNCTGGCAAAAACGTACCGTGATGATTTTATGAAACGCATAGCCGAGGAGTATCCGCAGTATGATTGGGCGCAAAACAAGGGTTATCCTACAGCCGCGCACAGGAAGGCCATAAAGCTGCACGGGACATCTCCGTACCACCGTATGTCGTTTAACATCTTAAACGACGGCCAATTGTACCTTGAGGGCTTCGAGCAGGGCGCTGATTGAGGAGAATTCTGCCGGCGACTTGCCTTTGGTTTTGAGGATCAACCTGTCTCCCGATGCCTCTATCTCTATGTCGGATTTTGTTGCTGTCTCCGAGTTTATGCCGTTACGGCGCAGCGCTTTAGCTACAAGCGAGCGGAGCGGTTCATCGCCTTTTAGGCTTACTTGACGGGTGTATTCGTTCTCAATACAGAACAGGCCGCTCTGCATATCGAACCTTATTCCCTTACGGGTAAAGAAATTACCCAGAGTGCCCTGTATGGCCAGATCTTCGGGGGTACCTATGGATATCTCCTTATCGTGAGCCATAAGCCAGATAATATCGGCAATCTGCAGTGCAAGCTCCAGATCGTGGGTGGAGAGGAATATGGTCTTGTCGGTGCTGCGTGTCAGACGGTGTAAAAGCTGCATGATCTCCACCTTGCTTGGGAAATCAAGGAATGCGGTAGGTTCATCGAGCAGAATGATCGGGGTTTGCTGTGCCAGAGCCTTGGCTATCATCGCTTTTTGGCGCTCACCGTCGCTAAGGGTCTGGATCATACGGTCCTTAAGGGCGGTTATGCCTACCATCTCGATGGCTTCCGCCACGATTTCACGGTCTTGATTGTTAAGGCTGCCCCAGAAGCCTGTGTAAGGACTTCTCCCCAAGCCAACCAGCTCCTCCACACTCATATTGCGCAGGTCGTTCCTCTCGGTCAGGACTACGCCTATCAGTCTGGAGAGCTCCTTGTCGGAATAGTCACTTATACTGCGTCCCAAGATGACCACATCGCCCTTTACGGGAGGCAGGAATGCCGACAGGGTACGCAGCAGGGTGGATTTGCCGGCTCCGTTGGGACCAAGCAGGCAGGTCAGCTCGCCACTGCAGATGGCGGCGTCTATTTCACGGGTAACAACTGCTATGTTGTTTTTAACGCGGTATCCCGTGCTCAGGGATTTTATTTCGATTGTGGGCTGTTTCATTCCGTTCATTCCGTTCAAACCGTCTCATTCCGTTTGGATTGTTCCGTCCGCTGTGGGTTACTTTACCCAATTTTGGATTATTCCGTTCAGCATGGGCCGTTTCCGTCCGGTGCAGGCCGTTTTTATTCAGAATGCGAATATACGTTTTTTTAATATATATTGGAAGAGACTGTAACAGTGCTTTTACCTTTTTTTCAGTACCTTTGCCAAATAAAATTGTAGAATCTTTTATATGCGACTATAATATGGTAATGACTAAAATAAAGACAATAGGAGTATTGACATCGGGTGGCGATGCGCCGGGTATGAATGCGGCAATCCGTGCGGTGACACGTTCGGCCATTTATGCGGGATTGAGGGTCTTCGGTATCTATCGCGGTTTTAACGGACTTATAAACGGCGATGTAAAGGAATTCACGACCGAAAGCGTATCCGGCATAATCTTTGCAGGCGGAACTATTCTGCTGTCTGCCCGCAGCAAGGAGTTTCTTACTCCCGAGGGACGTGCAAAAGCCTATAAGACAATTAAAGACAATGGAATAGATGCTCTTATAATAATAGGCGGCAACGGTTCTCTGTCAGGTGCGCAGGCGTTGTCAGCCGAATATGACATCCCTGTCATTGGGCTTCCCTGTACCATTGACAATGACCTTTACGGCACAGACAATACCATAGGTTTTGATACGGCGCTTAACACCATTGTGGAATGCGTTGACAAGATACATGACACGGCAAACTCACACAACCGTATATTCTTTGTCGAAGTTATGGGACGTGATGCCGGTTTCCTTGCCATGAACAGTGCAATAGCTGCCGGCGCCGAGGCTGCTATCATTCCTGAAAGCAGTACCAATAT
>DDLZ01000060.1:13408-19514 GCA_002340405.1 Bacteroidales bacterium UBA2559 | reverse complement strand
TACCGGAACAATGCGATGCACGGCTATGTCATCGGGCAGGATGCCGTTCAGTTTTTTCTTCATCCATGTGCAATCCTGCGGCTCATCAAGGTCAAAATGGGCTACCATACCGGCAGCATGTACACCGGCATCGGTACGGCCGGCTCCGGTTACACTTACCTCCTTGCGCAGAAACAGGAACAGAGACTCCTCAAGACATTGCTGTATCGAAGGAGAATGCGGCTGGATCTGCCATCCGTTATAGGCACCGCCGTCAAATTCCAGATATACGAAATATCTCATTGCTTTATTTCTCCTGCAAGGCTCATCAAATGGACAGCCGCAAGCGCTGCGGTCTCCGTCCTTAACCGTGAAGGACCCAATGAAACGGGTCTGTATCCGGCTTTTACGGCCATCTCAACCTCCTCGGAACTGAAATCGCCCTCCGGACCTATAAGGACCCGGACATTACGGCCGGGCAACAGAGCATCTTTCAGGTGAATCTTGGACACCGACCCGCAATGTGCAATATATTTATCACCGTCAAAAGCGCTCCCTAAAAACTCACGGAAACGGATCATGCCCTCAATTGCCGGCAGTGTAGCCTTTTGTGACTGCTTCATAGCCGATATTGCCATCTTGGTGATACGTTCCATTTTTATGGTGTCACGTTCGGAATGTTCTGTTTTAAGGAATGTAATCTTATCCACCCCTATCTCGACCGCCTTCTCTACAAACCATTCGTTCCTGTCCATCAACTTTGCCGGAGCAACGGCAATTTGCAGATATCCCCTCCACAAAGGTTCCTGCCTCTCCCTGCCCTCTATATGGACCAGACATCTTTTCCCGGATACCGCAGTGATCACGGCATCATAAAAGTATCCCTTTCCATCGGTGAGACGGATCCTGTCACCCTGAGTCATGCGCAAGACGCGGATACAGTGACCGGCCTCCTCCTGCGGAAGCTCAATGTCATCATCAGCTATTTCAGGTGTATAAAAAAGTCGCATGTCGCTTCAGGTAAGGTCCGCATCGGATTCATCATTATTAATATCATTATCGTCATCACTGCCGGTACGGCTGTTTATTTCATCCCTCAAACGGGCTGCAAACTCATAATTCTCGCTTGCAACCGCCTGCGCCATAGCCTCCTTGAGCACCTCTGTGCTGGCAGTAGTTATGGGAAGCGAATAGGCTCCGCTCGATTCCAACCGCACACAATTCCGGTCCAACAACTCCTCTTCTATATATATGGGAGCCCCGCTCCTGACCGCAAGAGCCAGCGCATCGGATGTACGGCTGTCAATATAGCTCACATTGGAATCCTTTTCGATAAACAGATGTGAGTGAAAGACTCCGCCCTTTATGCGATATATATTTACCTCTGTAAGGGTGGCATCAAATGTCTCTAAAGTCTTCAGATAGAGATCATGGGTTCCCGGTCTGGGCATTTTGTAACGATACATACCGATAGCTATAGCCTGAGCCTCAAGCGGACCTACCAGAACCGGCAGGCAACGCGTTCCGCCCTTTTCACGCAATAGAATGACCAAAGCCAGATCCGACGGCATACGATTCAGTATTTCAGCCACCTCAAGTTCAATTTTCTTTTTCATTTTCACTCATTACTAAATCCTTGAAGAAAAACAATAACAGTACAAACAACAACAGAGCAAAGCCTGCAAATGTCAGCCAGGCGCCATTCCAGTTGCCAAGCGTATAGAAACGACCGCCTATGTTTTCGGAATAGGTAAAACCGTTTATCACATACTGAACGGCAATCATTCCCGCCGAAGCCCCGAATCCGTTGGTCATCATCAGCAACATGCCCTGTCCCAGCGCCCTTCTTTCAGGAGTTATGCTTTTGTCCACATAAATTGAGGCAGCCACATTGAAAAAGTCAAACGCCAGTCCGTACATGACCATAGAAAGTATCAGCATCCAGGCCCTCTCGCCCGGATTGCCGTATGCCAGCAAAACATATCGTAGCATCCAAGCCAGAGCAGCCACAAGAAAGACACGTTTTATGCCAATACGTTTCAGGCAAAACGGAATAAGCAGTACACAAAAGGCTTCCGATATCTGGGAAATCGAGAGTACAAACATTGAATTACCGACCAGTATGGAATCGGAATATTCCGGTTTCACTGCTAAGCTGTCCAGAAACGGTCCCGCATACCCGTTAGAGATGTGCAAACAGATTCCGAACCCCATGGCAATCAGGAAAAAAAAAGCCATATCCTTCTGCTTGAAGAGCCGGAATCCCCTGTATCCCATTGCAGATACCAGCCCCTTACCCACACTCTTTTCCGATATCGGACACTCCGGCAGCGTAATGCAGTAAAGAGCCATTACGACACCTAGAACCGCCCGCAACACCAGCTGCATATAGGACGTTGAAATACCCAAAAAATTGACCGCCCACATTGAGCAGATAAAACCTATCGTACCCCACAACCTGATATGCGGAAACTCTTCGGCCGAATCTGCTCCCTGTTTCTTTATGAGCATGAAACAGACAGAGTTGGCAAGCGAAATGGTAGGTATAAAGAAGAGAATTCCAAGTGAGAACGTCAAATATATCTTCATGAAGTCAGGCTCAGACATCCCGCTAAAATATGCTGTAAGACCCATAAATACCGCCGACAGCAAATGACACATACCAAGCAGCCTGTTTGCTCTTACGTGACGGTCGGCAATTATTCCGCAAAGTGCCGGCATGAAGAGCGCAGTTATTCCCTGGGCTGCGAAAAACCACCCTATCCTGTTACCCAGTCCGATGCTGGCAAGAAACATCCCAAGGGAGATCAGATATGACCCCCAAACAGCATATTCAAGGAAAAGCATCAGGCTGAGCCTTAGTTTGAGTATTCGATCCATACCATGTTATACTACATTGCAAACTTACACAAATAATTCCAATATAGATATGCCGGATCAAACAGGATAATCTCCGCAACCGATTATTCAGATTTAGAAGATACGATGCTTTATAATGCTTACTATTAAAGGAATCCTTATTAGATTTATCATACATNNTTGTATATACAACAATTATTCGATACAAATTTTACAGAATTAACATTTTTTCACGTTTCGTCGATTGCTTAAAAGAAAGAATATTATTGAAACAAAATGATTTCCTAAAGAACTTCCTACAATAAAGAGGCTTTCAATCCACTGCCAATACGAAACCTTTGAGATATTCTCCTTCGGGATGGAATATATTTACAGGATGATCGGCAGGTTGATGCAACTGGTGCAAAATTTTCACACTGCGTCCTGCACGGGCTGCAGCCGTAAACAGAACTGTCCTGAACTGCTCTTTGGCAACCACTTGTGAACATGAAAACGTAAACAACAGTCCACCGGGCATGATCTTCTCGAAAGCCCTTTGGTTCAGGCGCCGATAGCCGATGAGTGCCTGTTTAAGCGCACCCCTATGTTTGGCAAATGCCGGAGGATCCAATATGATAAGATCATAGACGGATTCCATTCCGTCAAGGAACCTGAAAGCATCTTCTACAAAAGAGCGATGTCTCTCATCGTTCGGGAAATTGTCCGCAACACCTTTCAAGGAGAGTTCCACGGCACGTGCCGAGCTGTCAACCGAGTGGACAAGCCGGGGTCCGCCTCTGAGGGCAGCAAGCGAAAAGCCTCCGGTATAACAGAACATATTCAGCACTGAACGGCCTTTGGAGTAACGCTCAAGCAATGCCCTGTTTTCACGCTGATCGATAAAAAGTCCGGTCTTCTGACCGCTTATCCAGTCAACAGGCATTTTAATGCCGTATTCCAGCGGAATATCATCCACAGGACCACCTTTTATATATCCGTCTCCGGATTTAATATCGGCCTTAAACGGAAGGGTCCCCTCCGATTTATAATAGATACCGGAAATTCTGTCACCCATGACCTCCCACAGTGCGTCTGCAATCTCCATCCTGCAGCAGTGCATTCCTACCGAATGGGCCTGCATCACAGCCATGCGCCCATATATATCGATTATCAATCCCGGAAGATTGTCACCTTCACCATGCACAAGGCGGTATATGTTATGGTCATCACGGTCTGTAAGGCCTAATGAATGTCTTATTGCAAATGCAGTCCCGAGTCTTTTTACCCAGAATTCCCTGTCTATCGGAACATTCTCAAACGAGAGTACACGAACAGCGATGCTGCCCATCTGGATATGCCCTACCGCTATCCAATTTCCGTCTGAGGTAAAGACGTCAACCACGTCACCCTCATCGGGCTTACCTTCAATCGAAGCAATGGCGCCTGAAAAGATCCAGGGGTGAAAGCGCTGCAGAGACTCCTCCTTCCCTTTTTTAAGTATTACTCTCTTCCGCATCGTTCCTTACAATTCTGTATTTTCCGTTTTTCTTGAGTTTGGACAGATAGGTGTAAATTTTCAGACAGGCCCATGCGTCAATCGCCGCATACAGTCTCTGTCCTTCGGTCAGACTCTCTGCCTCCCAATTGCTTAATTGCTGACTTTTAGATATCTTCCGACCAAAAAGAATGGCATAAATCTTTTGCAACCCCTTCTCTTCAATCCCTATTTCACCGCTCAAGTCGGTCAAATCGACAAAACCCGCAGGAGTAACCCTGGACCTTGAACCCAAAGAGTTGAAATCATCCCTCACTGCAATTCCCACCTTAATGATTTTCGAGTCGGAAAGAAAATCGGCTATACATTTCGGAATCCCTATTATATTGAGTCTGAACAGATAAGCTGTCCTCTCTGTGGAAAACTGCAAAAGTGCCACTTTGTGATTAACACCTTTAACAAACGAAGGTTTTGTCTCCGTATCGAAACCTACGATTTTCTCTTTTGAAAGTTTTTCTATTGCCTCTTCAGCCTTCTCTATGGTATCAATCTCCTCTATTATTCCGTCAAACGTAACCTTAGGCATATCGGACATTGAGGATTTTTCTATTTTACTGTAAATTTCAATCATAAAAATTTTGCATTGAAAAATCTGTGTCATAATCCGTGTCGCAGAATCCATCCTGACCGTATTTTACACTGTGAATAGCACGGAGGGTGTTTGTCAGAGTTTGGCCCCAATAGGTCCTGAACCCTTCAATACAGACCGCCAATGCTTCCCTCATAATGTCATCCAGCCCGCTACGGTATGAACAGATAAAATTTTTCAAAGCCTGATAGATATCGGACAGATCTTCGGAGATGCACTTTCGTACCGGAGTGTCACTGTATTTCATCTCTTCAACAAAAACTTCCAAATAGTCATCGGCATCGGCAAGAAGTGCACTCAACGACAGACGGAGCCTGTCATATTCGGGCTCCGTAACAGACTCTTCAAGATATAACCCCTCAGGAGTCATCTCCGGAAGCATGGAGGCTTTCAGATAAAGCAGCGGTATCAACTTGGAAAGAACATCCAGAAATTCACTCCTCTCCTTTTCACCGGATTTCACGATGAAAGCGCAATATTCTGCTGCAACAGTCACAAACTCTACCGTGTTCTTGTCAAAGACCGGATTATTTTCCATCTTGTTCAAGTTTTTGCAATGCAAAATTAGAAACTATTTACCGATTATCAAAACCTACTACAAACCCATTCACCTTTTTTCATTATCTTTGCTACTTAAATAAAAAATGGATAAAAGCCGCATTCACAGATATGGCCAAATTAAAAAACAAACAGCGCACAGGAACTCAAAAGCCTGATAAAACTTTGAATCTGAAAAATATAACCGATTCGTTCAAAACGGATACATTCAAATTTGTTTTAGGCGCAGCATTTCTGGTAATCGCCCTATTCCTGGTCGGCGCTTATATATCATTTCTTTTTAACGGAGGCACAGACCAGAGCATACTTTCGGGTGAAGGGCAGGTTGCCGCAAACAGTGCCGGGAGTTTAGGTGCCAAAGCCGCTGAAAAATTGGTCAACAGCTGGTTCGGACTACCCTCCATATTTATACCTATATTCCTGACCGTTCTGGGAACAAATATGATGGGAATCACCCACTTCAAATTAGGTAAATGGTTTATAAGCTGTACATTTCTGATGCTGTGGTGTTCCATCGTGTTGCATCTGGTCCTGCTTGAACTGACCGGGATCATGCGCACATCATTCATCATGCCGGGCGGTAACCA
>DDLZ01000060.1:589-13332 GCA_002340405.1 Bacteroidales bacterium UBA2559 | reverse complement strand
ATGGAGCCATTGCAGGAAGATGATAACGAACTTGATGATGAAGCCTACGGAGCCGAACTCGGAATGTCCGAAGAGTCGGAAGACGACTCTGATGAACAGACTGCCTCAAAGGGGAAAAAGGAGATAACGATGACTATTTCTGCCGGAGCAAAGGAACAGGAGGCCGTAGGCAGTATCCAGGAGCCTTATGACCCGCGTCTTGACCTGTCGAACTACAAGTTCCCCACTCTTAACCTTCTGAAACATTACGACAATGACTCGCCGGCCATTGATGAGAAGGAACAGATGGCCAACAAAGACAGGATAATTCATGTGCTGCGCAATTTCGGCATAGAGATTGATTCAATCAATGCCACAGTCGGACCGACCATAACCCTTTATGAAATCACTCCGGCACCCGGCGTAAGAATATCGAAGATACGCAACCTTGAAGCCGACATAGCATTGAGCCTTTCAGCACTTGGAATACGAATAATAGCACCTATACCGGGTAAGGGTACCATAGGTATTGAGGTACCTAACGCCAAGCCCGTCATTGTATCTATAGAGTCTATTCTCAACAGCCGTAAATTTGCCGAAAGCAAGATGGAACTGCCGGTTGCACTGGGAAGAACCATAACCAACGAAGTCTTTATGTTTGATCTGGTTAAAATGCCACACCTGCTTGTATCGGGTGCAACAGGTCAAGGTAAATCAGTGGGACTCAATGTCATAATAACTTCCCTGCTCTACAAAAAACACCCGGCTGAGATGAAGTTGGTCATGGTTGACCCCAAGATGGTGGAGTTCAACATCTACTCCCCGATAGTCAATCACTTTCTAGCCAAACTGCCCGATGCAGAGGAGGCAATCATCACCGACACTACCAAAGTGATACATACCCTGAAATCGCTCTGTATTGAGATGGATAACCGTTACGAACTCTTAAAAGAGGCCAATGTCCGTTCAATCATAGAGTACAATAATCTATTCAAGGACCGGCGTCTCAATCCTCTGAAAGGACACCGCTACCTGCCTTATATAGTGGTGGTTATTGATGAGTTCGGCGACCTTATAATGACGGCCGGCAGGGACATAGAGATGCCCATAGCACGTATAGCCCAAAAGGCGCGTGCAGTTGGAATACACATGGTAATAGCTACCCAGCGTCCTACAACCAATATCATTACCGGAAACATCAAAGCCAACTTCCCTGCCCGCATGGCTTTCAGGGTGAGTTCCATGATTGACTCCCGTACTATTTTGGACCGTCCGGGCGCCAACCAGCTCATAGGCCGCGGCGATATGCTGTTCCTTTCAGGCAGCGATCCCGTGCGTGTGCAGTGTGCATTTGTAGATACTCCCGAGGTAAACAACATTTGTCAGTATATAAGTCGCCAGCAAGGCTATACCGATGCCTATCCTCTGCCTGAATATGTCGATGAAAATGAGGGTGGAACTGCATCGGAAGGTGGTATTGACACAAGCCGTTTCGATCCGATTTTCGCCGATGCAGCCAGACTGATAGTGGTGCAACAAATCGGCTCCACTTCGCTTATACAGAGAAAATTCGCCATTGGATATAACCGTGCAGGCCGTCTTATGGATCAGCTTGAACGTGTCGGCATAGTAGGTAAGGCCGACGGCAGCAAACCGCGTTCCGTACTCGTGACCGATGAGGTTCAGCTTGACCGCATTCTGGAAAATTTAAATGTTCAGTAAAAAATGAACAGAGCGCTTCTATACACACTTCTCTTTCTGTTTACGTTAATAACTCCTGCTATGGCACAGTCCGACGCCGAGGCTCTGCTGCAGAAAACCGTCTCCCGCCTTGAAAAAGACGGTGATATCACTGCACTTCTGAAAATCGATATATCCGATGAAAACGGGACAAACAGTTACGATATCAGCTTAAAGAAGTCCAATGCAGGTTTTTATGCCCAAGAGGATGAATTTTCCATCTGGTTTGACGGAAAAACCATGTGGCGCGGAAACGATTTCGGTTACGGAATAGAGGAGATCTACATCTCCGAACTGTTGGCCGAGGAGAAAGGCCGGTTCGATATTATCCGTCTTCTAAAAGAACATAAGGATTTCAGCGTAAGCAGCACCGGCAGTGACAACTTCACACTTACCGCATCGAACCCGGAGAAGAGTGTGGAAGGAATAAGCGGCATAACCATGAGATTTGACCCCAAAACATTTATAATTAAGACCATTCGTATAATCTTTGCACAGGAATTTGGCAATATCTCCGCCAACGTTCAGGTTATTGATTACAAACCCGACCAAAAGTTTGACCGGAAGATATTCACCTGCCCTGTTGCTGATTACGGGAATGCCGATATAATCGACCTCAGATAANNTTTTACCGCAGCCATTTACGCGTCACGAGCAAATCTTGCCCCACTGCTCTATGAGGGTCCGCAGTCGGGAGGACAGCTCATAACCACCACGGTAGTGGAGAATTTTCCCGGCTATCCCGAAGGGGTGAGCGGCTATGATATGATGGAGGATATGCGTAATCAGGCTTTAAAGTTTGACACAACCATACGCACCGGAATGGTGACTGCAGTTGATTTCGGTTCAACCCCCTACACTGTCACCATCGATGACTCGAATAAGATTATAGCCGATACGATAATAATCGCAACCGGCGTATCGGCCAAATATCTCGGATTACCCGATGAAACCAAGTATGCCGGCCGCGGCGTGAGCGCCTGTGCCACCTGCGACGGATTCTTCTTTCGCAAAAAAACGGTTGCCGTTGTTGGCGGCGGCGATACCGCATGTGAAGAGGCAGCTTTCCTCTCCACTTTGGCCGACAAAGTTTACCTTATCGTGCGCAAAAACTATTTGCGTGCCAGCGACATAATGCAGAAACGCGTACTGGATAATCCCAAGATAGAGGTACTTTTCGGACATAATGCCGTAGGGCTGACGGGCGAGAACCGGGTGGAAGGCGTACGTCTTGTCAAGGACCTTGGTCTGGAAACCGAAAAGCATTACGAACGCGCAATTGACGGATTCTTTCTTGCCATAGGCCACAAGCCCAACTCCGATATTTTTAAACCCTGGATAGAGACCGATGAAAACGGCTACATCAAAACAAAAGCCGGAACACCTGTAACAAATATTCCGGGCGTATTTGCCGCAGGCGATGTGGCAGATCCCATATACAGGCAGGCTATATGCGCTGCGGGGAGCGGATGCAAGGCTGCAATTGAAGCCGAACGCTATCTGAACCGCTAAAAAACGATACTTGACTTTAATGTAATCCCTGAAAGTTTTTTCTACTTCCGGGGTCCACGTCATTTTTGAGTGTAGGTATCGGGTTTTTTAACTACCTTTGCCCTCCGACCGGAAAACGAGAGCGTCCCGGGCCATGTACAAGGCAAGGACGATCAGTAGTAATTTGTACAGAGATTAACAGTCCAAAAACAAGGAAGAGATGAAAATTTCTGAAATTCTGACCAGAAAAAAGACCCTTTCATTCGAGATTTTTCCGCCAAAAAGAGAAGATGAGACATTTACTCTCATCAGTGAAACCATTAAACAGATGGATTCATGGTCACCCGACTTCATTAGTGTGACCTACGGCGCACTGGGCAACACACTTAGTAACACCACTAAAATTGCTCGTTATATCAAAGAGAACAGTAAAGCCGAACCGTTGGCACATATTACATGCGTAGCATCCACCACAACCAAGGTTGATGAGGTTTGCTCCGAACTGAAAGAGTACGGAGTCGAGAACCTGCTTACCCTGCGCGGCGATATGCCCAAAAATATTGTTGAAGGACCTATATTGTCGGATTTCAAACATGCCTCGGATTTGGCCCGTTACATAGGCTGGAAGTGGAACGGAGTGTTTTCAATGGCAGGTGCCTGTTATCCCGAAAAACATCCTGAAGCGCCCAATCTGAGCACCGACATAAAATATATGAAGATAAAGCAGGACTCCGGTATGGAGTTCTTTAACAGCCAACTCTTTTTTGACAACGAGGTATTCTACCACTTTCTGCTCAAGGCCCGTAAGGCCGGTATCACAGTTCCCATAATACCCGGAATAATGCCGGTGACCAATTATGCTCAGTTGGACCGTATGATACAGATTACAGGCTGCAACGTGCCAATCAAACTGTGGAACTATTTTGACCGCTACAAAGATGACAAAGCTGCTCTTGAAGAGATTGGCCTGATATTTACAAGCTACCAGATTCTGGACCTCATATCAAATGATGTTGACGGGATTCACATATACTCCATGAACAAGAGCGAATTCATAAACAGACTGATGGAAAACATCAGCTATATAGCTACAGAGTTTTTCAAATAACCTTTGAATTGCCTTTCAATGAGAGATAAAATAGAGATATTTGACGGAGCGCAGGGAACTCTGCTTGCCGATACCTACGAACAAGAAATCGGCGGTGAGCAGAAGCACCGGGGTGTGGCTCTGCTCAACATTACCGATCCTGCCCGCGTACAGCGTATGCATCGTGAATATCTTGAAGCAGGAGCGCAATATATTACTTGTAACTCTTTTGAACTGAACCCTGCCAAGTGGCAGTCAAAAGAGTACACGTGGCAACAGTTAACCGATGCAGCTATCGAAAATGTGCAGACGGCCGTTGCCGGACGTGGCAAAGTCATGTTTGATGTCTCCACATCGGGCCAGCTCATGGAACCTGTAGGTCTCTTCACTTTTGAACAGGCTTACGAGAACTACCGCGAACTTGCCCTCTATACCGCAGACCGCGTTGACGGCTATATACTCGAAACATTCAGCGACCTTTATGAACTGCGCGCCGCTATACTTGCCATACGCGACTGCTGCAACAAGCCAATATTTGCCACCATGACATTCGATGAGACCGGCCGCACACTGACCGGCTCCACTCCGGAGATAGTGGCTCTGACACTCTCATCACTCGGCGTGGATGTGCTTGGCGTTAACTGCTCCAACGATCCGGAAGGGGTGGTCGATGTGGTTCGCCGCATGAAGCCCTTTGCCAACTGCCCCATCCTGGCGCAGCCCAACAAAGGACTGCCCGAAATGCGTGAAGGCAAGGTTATCTACAACTGGACCGACCGGGAATTTGCGAACATTGCAGAAGAGCTGATAAAGGCTGGAGCTTCCATTATAGGAGGCTGCTGCGGCTCAACCCCCTCCACAATCAAGGCTATATCAGTCTATAAGGGCCGTCCCGCACAGACCATAGCCGAGCCCGACGGCACCTACATCTGTTCATCGACCATACTGCTAAAGCTTGAAAAAGGCCTTATATGCGGCGAGCGACTGAACCCCACGGGTAAGAAAAAGCTCAAAGAGGCTCTTGCGGAAAACAATTTTGAATATTTGCAGCGTGAAGCGATTGCCCAGAAAGATGCCGGCGCCGATTTTCTGGATCTCAACTGCGGAGTCCCCAACTCCGATGAAAAAGCCTTGCTCTGTCGGGCAGTACGTAAGATTCAAGAGGTGTGCGACCTGCCCCTCCAGTTGGACTCGTCAAATCCGGAGGCCATAGCTGCTGCCATACGCTTCTATAACGGAGTGCCAATGATCAACTCGGTCAACGGAGCCGAGGAGTCCATATCGCGCCTGCTGCCCATTATAGCCCGCTACCAAGCTCCGTCGGTCACGCTGCCGCTTGACGAACGCGGCGTACCGGAGAGCTGCGAAGAGCGGATAGAGATAGCCCGGCGTATCATAGAACGTGCCGAGAGTATGGGTATCAACCGCCGTCTGCTGGTATTTGACGGCCTTGTCATGGCCATCTCATCCAACCAGGAGTATGGCAATATCACTCTTCAGACCCTTACCGAACTCAAGAAACTTGGCGTTCTCACCACCATAGGACTGTCAAATATCTCATTCGGACTACCCCAGAGAGCTACCCTGAACCGCAGTTTCCTTGCCATAGCGCTTGCCGGAGGCCTTGATATACCCATCATGAACCCGCTTGACCGTGAAACCGTAGCTACCCTGCGCGCCTGTATGACCCTTACCGGTAACGACCCCGGTTGTCAGGGATTCATCTACTTCAACACACAGGCATCCGAGGAACAGACCGTTGACAATCTCTACAACGCCATTGCCCAGGGGCATAAAGACCGTGTTGTCGAATGTCTGGAGCGCGAACTGCCCGGTGTGGGCAAAGACCATATAATCAATGAAATACTTATCCCTGCTCTAGGTGATGTCGGAGTCCGCTTTGCACGTAATGAGGTCTTTATGCCACAGCTAATCCGCTCGGCTGAGGCTGCCAAGCTGGCCTTCGGCATACTCTCCACCCAATATGAAAGCAGCGATGAAGAACATTCAAAAGGCACCCTTGTACTGGCTACCGTACATGGTGACGTACATGATATAGGCAAGAACATCGTCAAGGTAGTGGTTCAGAGTCACGGATTCAACGTAGTTGACCTTGGCAAAGACGTACCTAAAGAGACGGTTCTCACAGCCGTACAGGAAAACAATCCGGCAGCCGTCGGACTGAGTGCCCTCATGACCACCACTGTGGATTCCATGAAAGAGACCATTGCATATCTGCGCAAAAACGGCATAACCTGCCCCATAATTGTGGGTGGCGCCGTAATGACACCTGATATTGCCAAAGCCATAGGAGCCACCTACTACTCCAAAGATGCGCTTGGAGCGGCCCATCTCATGCAAGAGATCTGCAAATGAAACTTTCGGCGCATCTGAACATATAGAAACATTGCAAAACTCATAAAAACATCTAATAGTCTGCAAAACATAAAAAATCATAAACCTCTTATTACTAAAGAAAATATTATTATATTCGCTCTTAATAGTAATCATATCATTTTAACCTTAACAGTCCGACAATAAGTGGTAAATAACACTCAACTTATCAAACGACTGTTCAAATAATCAGAGCAGAAAAATGATATTGAAGATTATGGGAAGTAAGGTTATCCGCATGAGATAAGAGTGTATAAAAAAATAATGTAAAACTGTAAAACTATTTAAAATTAAAAAAAATTAAAACTATGGAAGAAAAAGTATTTGCGATGCCTCGCATAGGCGAAAAAGCACCGGAATTTAAAGCAATAACAACTCAGGGTGAAATCAATTTCCCATCGGACTATAAAGGAAGTTGGGTAATCCTGTTCAGCCATCCGGCAGACTTTACACCGGTTTGTACCTCTGAGTTTATGACTTTTGCAACATTGGAATCGAAATTCAATGAGGCAAACTGTAAGCTTGTAGGACTATCTGTTGACGGTTTATACAGTCATATTGCATGGTTGAGAACCATCAAGGAGAAGATTGAGTACAAGGGGATGAAGAATGTTGAAGTGACATTCCCCTTAATTGAGGATATTACAATGAATGTAGCACAAAAGTACGGAATGATGATGCCCGGTGAGAGTGACACAAAGGCTGTTCGTGCAGTATTCATAATTGATCCTAAAGGAATTATCAGAACTATACTCTATTATCCGATTAGCACCGGCCGTAATTTTGACGAACTGTATCGTATTCTTATTGCATTGCAGACAGCCGACGAATTTGGTGTAGCCACACCTGCAGACTGGAGACCCGGCGATGAGGTTATAGTTCCTACAGCAGGTTCTTGCGGTGTTGCAAAAAAGAGAATGGAAAGCAAAGATGAAGACATTAAATGCTACGATTGGTTCTTCTGCACCAAAAAACTTGAAAAAGAGACGATTTTTAAGAAAATCCTGAAAAAGTAACAGCACTAAACACAAATTGACATTACCCCCGAAAGTTTTTTTCCAACTTTCGGGGGTAATATTTAAATCTCCTGAAAGAGATTTTAGAATTAGCTGCTCTTAAAAATCAACATCTACCAGGCAGATAAAATTTATCTATTAAAGGCATCTTGATCAAAATATTGAGGAAAAGATTTTGTAGAGAAAATAAAATAAATTAATTTTGCAGCCGATTAGTGCCGTAGAGGTTTGAAAAGTGTCTGTATTGAGGGCGGACCACCTTTCGGAGAAACGAATAAAAGCAAGATTAAATGTACGTTATTGCTGAAATTCAGGGACAGCAGTTCAAGATAGAAAAGGGAATGAAGCTGTTCGTGCACCACATTAAGAATGTTGAAGATGGTGCCAATGTAGAGTTTGAGAGAGTTCTTCTTTCTGACAATGATGGTAAGGTTGTCGTAGGCACCCCCACCATTAAAGGCGCAAAGGTTGTATGTGAGGTCAAGAACGCTCTTGTAAAGGGAGATAAGGTTCTTGTATTCCATAAGAAGAGAAGGAAAGGTCACCGTAAGCTCAACGGTCACCGCCAGCAGTTCACTGAACTTTTGGTAACAGATGTAGTAGCATAACCCTAAAAATTAATTAAGATATGGCACATAAAAAAGGTGTAGGTAGTTCAAAAAACGGCCGTGAGTCTGCCAGCAAACGCTTAGGCGTAAAAATTTGGGGTGGACAGTTTGCGAAAGCAGGCAACATTATAGTTCGTCAACGCGGTACACAGCATCATCCGGGCGACAACATAGGTATGGGTAAAGACCACACCCTGTTTGCTCTGGTTGACGGAACAGTACGTTTCAAAAGAGGCCGCAATGACAGGAGTTATGTTTCAATAATTCCCGTACAGGAGACAGCAGAAGCCTGATAAAGGTAACTATATTAAGAAGGCTCACTTACCTATATGTGAGCCTTTTTTATTAAATATAAAGCAATTTAAAGCAGATTTCCCGATGCTCACACTGAAACAGATCACAGAACAGACCGACATTGTACTGGAAGGTCTTGAAAAGAGGCATTTCAATAATGCAAAAGAGTTAGTAGGCAAAGTCGTTGAGTTGAATGATATTCGCAAAAAATCACAGGCACAGCTTGACAGAAATCTTGCCGAGAGTAAGAAATTTGCAGCAAGCATAGGCATGCTCATGAAATCGGGCAAGGGTTCGGAGGCAGAGCAGATGAAAGAGCAGGTAGCAGCTCTTAAAGAGGTAAACAAAGAGCTGGAGGCAGCTATGACCGGCGCCGAGAATGATATTCGCCAACTGCTCTATACAGTTCCCAACATTCCCTACCCCGATGTTCCGCAAGGCACCGGCGCCGAAGACAATCTGGTGGTTAAGTCAAATCTAAAGGAGTGCACCATTGGCCGGGATACTGTAGCCAACTGGACCTGTAATCCTGAAAATACCGGCACCGAAGTTCCGCACTGGGATCTTGCCAAAAAGTATAATATCATTGATTGGGAACTTGGCGTAAAGATCACCGGTGCAGGATTCCCCGTATATATAGGAAAAGGTGCGCGTCTGCAACGTGCTCTGATAGCATTCTTCCTGGATGAGGCGCACAAGTCGGGTTACACCGAAATTATGCCTCCAACAGTAGTGAATCAAGATTCGGGTTACGGGACCGGCCAACTGCCCGATAAAGACGGCCAGATGTATCACTGTGAAATTGATGACTTTTATCTCATTCCTACAGCCGAGGTTCCTATAACCAATATCTACCGCGACGTTATTCTGGAAGAGAAACAACTCCCCATAATGAACTGTGCTTACACCCAGTGCTTCAGGCGCGAAGCCGGCTCATACGGCAAGGATGTGCGCGGCCTGAACCGTCTGCACGAGTTCTCCAAGGTTGAACTGGTGCGCATCGATTCCCCGGAACACAGCAAGCAGAGCCACAAGGAGATGCTTGACCATGTGGAGGGTCTGCTTAAGAAGCTGGAGCTCCCCTACCGCATTCTGCACCTTTGCGCAGGCGACATGAGCTTCACCGCTGCCACCTGCTATGACTTTGAAGTCTATTCCAAGGCTCAGGAGCGCTGGCTTGAGGTTTCATCGGTTTCAAACTTTGACACATTTCAGGCCAACCGCCTTAAATGCCGCTACCGCCGTGAAGAAGACGGTAAAATCGAACTGGCACACACACTGAACGGCTCCGCTCTGGCCCTGCCCCGAATCGTGGCTGCCATCCTGGAGAACAACCAGACCGATAAGGGCATCAAAATCCCCAAGGTGCTGGTCCCCTACTGCGGATTCGAAATAATAGACTGATTAAAACATAAGGTCCGCCGATGTGACCCCAAAAAGTGTATCACAATGCGGCGCGGAGGCGGACCAGTTTGGTAAGCAATTCCTCCAGCAACTCCAGCGGAAGCATATTGGCTCCGTCGCTCTTGGCGTCAGCCGGATTCTCATGAGTCTCTATGAANNCACAGGATAGCCGAACTTCTGCATCTCGGGAATGCCGCGAAAATCCACTACTAAATCCTGATAGCCGAATATGGTGCCGCGCTCGGTGAGCATTATGTTGCAGTTGCCTGCATCGGCCACCTTCTGCGCCGCAAACTGCATGGCATCGGGCGCAAGGAACTGCCCTTTTTTGATATTTACGGTCTTGCCGGTACGGGCTGCAGCTACCAAAAGGTCTGTCTGACGGCACAAAAATGCCGGAATCTGGAGAACATCCACATATTCGGCAGCCATGGCGGCATCCTCCTCTTTATGGATATCGGTAACCACCGGAACGCCAAACTCGCCGCGCACACGGGCAAGGATACGAAGTGACTTTTCATCGCCTATTCCGGTAAAGGAGTCTATACGTGAGCGGTTGGCTTTCTTGAACGAGCCCTTAAATGCATACGGTATTCCAAGACGCGATGTTATATTGACACATTTATCGGCTATACGCATAGCCATCTCTTCGCCCTCAATAACACAAGGACCGGCAAAAAGGAAGAAACTGCGGGATTTTTCAAACAGTGACATATCAGTATCAGGGAATAATAAAGTTAATTACAGCCGGCTCAAGTGAAACTTTGAGCGGAAATGTATGATTCAAAGTACGACCGTCGATACATGTAAGCGTACCGTCGGCCTGAAGTATCTCAACCTGCTTGGTACGGTATGGGCGCACCTGCTCATGGTTCAGAAACTGGTTATGGAGTATCATATAGAGTCCGCGGATGGTCTGCCAGAACTTGGGTCTGTAAACCACCGACAGATCCAGCCAGCCGTTGTATGGAACAGCACTCGGAGTCATGCCGTAACCGCGCGAGTTGCCTATACATATGGTCATTATCTTATCATTGATCTCTTCGCTATTGACCTTTATACGCATCTTGTACTGCTTACGCTCCTTGAACAGACTGAAAATAGCCACTATATATGCGGGATTCTTCTTACCGAACCGTTTGCATATATCTGACAGACGTATAGCCTGGGCGCCCAGACCAATATTAACGGCCATAAGAAAATAACGAACGGTCTCAGTCCCATTATCCTGAAACGAGCAGTAGCCCACATCTATCTTCTTGGTACGACGCTCTATTATACTGTGAATGGCTTTTTTATAGTTGTCAACCTCAAGTCCCCAGAAATTGGCAAAATCATTGCCTATACCGTTGGGTACAATGCCCAGAGTGAGGTTCTGACGTATCTCACGCGGCGAAAACATAATCGCGTTAATGGCATCGTTCAGAGCCTCGTCGCCTCCCACTATGACTATTATCTGATGTCCGCTGTCTATGAGCATTCGGGTGATCTGTTCTATCGAACCTTCACCCTCCGGCTGGACCATATCATATTTTACTTTGCGGAACTCCAGATACTCCCTTATCTGTTCCCACCTTTTGAGTGAATTGCTCACTCCGGCTTTGGGTACATATACAACTCCCCATCTATCTTCGTAATATGACATAGTTTCAATTTTTCATTTGTTCTACAATACAATCCATTTTCTCATTCATGGTCAATTCAAAAGGTATCCATTTTATCTCTATTCCACGGCGTTCCATACCACGAAACCAGGTCATTTGACGTTTGGCGAATTGATGTATGGCCACCTCCAGTTCATGCAGCAAATACTTATACTCAAGCTGCCCTATTACATATAGTGTAACATATTTATATTCAAGCCCATAGTAGATAAGGTCTTCGGCCGAAACGCCGCTCTCCAATAGTCCGCGGACCTCGTCGATCAGACCCTCCTGCAGCCTGCGTTCCAGACGTCTGCTTATAAGTTCCCGACGCTTGTCACGGCTTATATCTATTCCTATGTTCAAGCTCTTAAGCTGCGGAAACGAATAAGCCTCGACAGGAGTTTTACGGTAACACTCCTCTATCTCAATGGCACGGATGGCACGCTTGGCGGTATCAACATCGGTAGTGTTATGCAGAGTCTTGTACCCCTTCAGGATCTCGGTCAGCTCGGCCAGCGTCTTGCCCTGCAAGGATTCTCTGAGTTCAGGATTCTCAGGAACGGGAATGAGCCTGTATCCGCGCAACACCGACTCCAGATAGAGTCCCGTTCCGCCGCACATTACAGGCTGTGCACCGCGTGCCGTTACCTCCCGGTAAGCCTTGAGAAAATCTCCCTGAAACTCATAGACATTATATTTGGTTCCCGGCTCAACTATATCAATAAGATGGTACGGAATTATCTTGCCGTTTATCCGATAATCGGCCAGATCCTTGCCTGTACCTATATCCATGCCGCGATAGACCTGACGACTGTCGGCACTGATAATCTCACCTCCCAGCCTGTCGGCAAGAGCCACTGCCAACTGCGTCTTTCCGCAAGCCGTAGGACCCAGTACTGTAATCAGGTCAAATTTGCGCATATTGGTGCGAAGATAAAAAAAAATCCCCGCATTATTGCGAGGATCTTTTATAATTACTTAGTGTAGATTACTTTGTGATAACGCGGGCCATTTCACAAACCTTATTGCTATAACCCCACTCGTTGTCGTACCATGCGCAAACCTTAACAAAAGTAGGATCGAG
>DDLZ01000060.1:0-411 GCA_002340405.1 Bacteroidales bacterium UBA2559 | reverse complement strand
CCGAAGTTGTCATTCAGGACCTTGCTGATAGGAGCAAGGCAGTTGGTGGTGCATGATGCATTGGAAATAATGTCCTGACCGGCATAAGTCTTCTCATTTACACCGTAAACAAACATAGGAGTTGAATCCTTTGAAGGAGCAGACAATATAACTTTCTTAGCGCCGGCCTTAATGTGAGCTCCTGCAAGCTCGGCAGTCAGGAAGAAACCGGTTGACTCTACAACTACGTCAACATCCAGGGCGCCCCATGTGATATTGATAGGATCTTTCTCGCAGAAAACCTGAATCTTATTGCCGTCAACAATCAGATAGTTACCCTCTACCTTAATATCGTGGTTGAACTGACCATGAACCGAATCATACTTCAACATATAAGCCAGATAGTCAGGTTCAAGCAAATCATTGATCCCT
>DDLZ01000004.1 GCA_002340405.1 Bacteroidales bacterium UBA2559 | reverse complement strand
TTTACCAATAGCATACCATATCGAAACTCTATCCCGTGCAAGAAACTCAAACAGATTTCAATTGCTCATATGTTTGCCGAGACCATAAGGCGCGTAAACAGTAATGAGTCTATCAGTTCGCAATATGTAATTAAATAAATAATAGAGAAAATGAAGAAATTTCTTGCCATTGTCCTGTCTGCTGTTGCCATGACAGCCTGCGGCAGCGGGAACTCCTACAAAATTAAAGGAAATTTTCCGGGTGTTGACAACGGAACAGTTGTTGTTTTGAATGTTATTGAGCAGAATGATCTGGTCAAACTGGATTCTGCTGTGGTTTCAAACGGTAAATTTAATATGAATGGTACCGTTGACACCTGTTATTTGGCGCTTATCACATTTGAACTTGACGAGCAGATACATGCCTGTACATTCTTTCTTGAAGACGGTTCTATCAGCCTTGAGTATGACATTGTTGACGGTATTCAGACTATAGGCGGAACGGTAAACAACGATGCTTTCCAGACATTTTATAAAGATATTGAGGTTTTGAACGATAAGGCCAATGAGATAGAAGATAAAATGCGAATGACAGCTGCGGCGGGCGAGGATTATTCTAGTTTTGCCGATGAAATGAGTATTCTTCAGGATAATTACAGGGATATTGTGTTAAAGAGTATTGTGCAAAACAGTGGAAATATGTTCGGTTTCCAACAGCTTTTGGATTCGTACACAATCTTTGAGCCCGGCGAGGTTTTGGGATTTCTGGATATGTTTGAGCCTTCATTTGGTGCGACTGAGAATTTCGGTCAGCTCAAAAACATGATGCAGGTTCAAGCTATGACTGCTGTAGGTCAGCCTTTTATAGATTTTGAGCTGCCAATACTCAATAAGAGGTTTGAGACTTCGCAGAATGCAAAGCTGTCAGATTATATAGGTTCAAATAAGGTTATCCTGCTTGACTTCTGGGCAAGCTGGTGCACTCCTTGCCGCAATGAGATTCCCAATATGAAGGCTGCATACGAGAGGTTTAAGTCAAAGGGTTTTGAGATTGTGAGCGTCTCGGTTGACGAGGACCGCGATGAGTGGATCAAGGCAATAAAGGATGATAATCTTACCTGGCCTCAGCTTTTGGACAATAATATCAGGGAGACATCGGCATCCTACAGGTATTCTGTGACAGCTATTCCGTCAACCTTCCTGATTGATTCGGACGGTACAATAATCGGCCGTAATCTGCGTGGAGGTGAGGTTGAAGCTGCATTGGAAGACTTCTTCAAAAAATAAGATAAAAGTCAGGTTCCGACAAACACGATCCGTTTAGGCTTTTGTTTGTACAGACTGTTTGCGGCTCTGTAAACCTTTGTCAGACAAATCGGAATAAATGAATCAGGCGACCTTTGGGGCCGCCTGATTTCGTATAGTTTATAAACTCTTTTCTTACGTAAAACTGTTACGTTTAATTTTAAGCATGTTCAAGATCAACGTGCGATATTATCCATAAGTTTCTTTCGGTTACTGCTGTATTCCAGAGTGTTGGCAGCAATCAGGTAGTTGTGACCGTCAATGCAGTGGTTGTAGGCACTGAGAAGGAATTTAAGACGGTTGCTGTCATAGTCGAAAGTCTTGGCCATTTCAGCAATCTGTTTTGCCGTAAATTCACCGCCGTAAAGGATCATTCGGCCTATTTTAATGCGGGAGGAATCATAGGTTGCCTCTCTGAAGACATCCAAAATTTCCTTCATATACTCATTTGAGGCTCTGAAGTAGATGCGGTACTCGGGATTTTCACTCTCCATCTTATAGACATAATCCGCGAGACTGTTGAGGTTGCTGCTGTAATCAAAGGTCTTAAGGGTAAAATAGTAGTTGTGGCGGTCAACACAGTTGAGGTAGGCCATCTTCAGGAATTTAAGGCGGTTGCTGTCATAGTCAAACGCCTGTGCAATCGCTGTTGCCTGTGCAGCTGTCACGGCTCCTCCCGTACGGAAAATCATTTCGGCCATACTGATTCGGTTAACGTCATAGTCCTCGACCTCGAAAGCCCTTACAGTCTCATGGCCTATTATCTTGGGCGCTGTCTCAAGATNNATCCTGGGTGCTGTCTCAAGATCTCTTACGTCAATGTGTCTATCCCTTTCGATAATCACAACACGGTTGTTTCCTCTTGTCGGCGGAGTAGCCCTTCTGACTATTCTTGACTGTGCATTTCCGTTTGTTGTGCAAAACAGCAGAGCTATAGCAGCCATGCCGATGATAAATGTTACGCGTTTCATAGTTTTATTATTTTATCTGTTCTTTATTCTTAAGATATAGGAAATCATTAAATGTTAAAGTCTGTCAATCGGCTAGACTATTAGATTTAGTTCAGCGAGAAACCTATTATTGATTTTCGGCTCAAAAAGTGTATCAAAGGTCGGGAAAAGGAGAATGTATTATTGTCAATTGGTTGATTCTGAAGTATATGCGGCGTTTAGTCCATCCAGAATTTCGGCTGTTATATCCATGCTGTCATCAGCAAACATCAGAGCGGCTTTATTTATAATAAGATTATAACCATGTGACTTGTTGTACTCCTTAATGAAATTATCAATGGTTTCGCTGAGTTTTTGAGCATTTTGATTATTCTCAAGATACAAATCATTGCTATACTTATCGCTCTTCTCTTGCAGTGACTGTTGTTTCTTGGCAAGGCGGTTCTGTTCGGACTGGGCGCGCTCAGGCGAGGAAAAGACATTGTTCTGGAGTTTTTTGTTGAAGTCTTCCACCTCCTTTTGGAATTTATTCATCTCTTCGGCAAGCAGCAGACGGTAGTTCTCTTCCTTTTGTGTCATTTGCTCGGAGAGGTCCTTGGAAAATTCGTAGTTGGCAAGCAACGAATCTACATCTATGTAAGCAATTTTAAGTCCTGAAACTGCTACCGACGATCGTTCTATTTGAGTGCTTTGCGTACCATGTGTGGTTGCCGATTGCT
>DDLZ01000074.1 GCA_002340405.1 Bacteroidales bacterium UBA2559 | reverse complement strand
ATAAAAACCCTATGGGACGGACGCAGGACCGTAATTATATGGACATGCATCTTTATAGCGCTGGGTCTAATAGCAGCGCTTACCATGCAACGCAAATATACGGTCACCACCGTAATGGTTCCCCAAACAAGTTCAAAAGGCGGCTCCTCACTGAGCAGTCTGGCCTCACTTGCCGGAGTTGACCTGAGCTCAACTTCCTCGGCAGAGATCTCACCGCTTATTTATCCGAAGATTGTAAGCAGTATCCCCTTCCGTCTGGAGTTGCTCTATAGGCCGCTCCATTTTAATAAGGTTGATACGCCGGTTGATATGATGACATACTCTCAGGAATATGCCAAACCGACTCTAATGGGAGCAGTTAAGAAATATACCATTGGACTGCCCTCCCTTTTGATGAAGGCTATACGCGGCAAAAAGGAAGATACGGTACCTCCCGATTCGACGTCGGAAGGTCCAAAACCTCTGGTTATTACCGAAGAGGAGGGAGAGATGCTTGAAAAGATAGGTGAAAGCGTTTCGCTCATGGTTGACAAAAAGGAGGGTTTTCTTACCCTGACCGTAAAAGGTATTGAACCCATTCAGACTGCCGAACTGGCCATGAAGGCCCTGCAACTGCTTCAGGATGAGGTTACCCGTCTGCAAACCGAAAAGGCACAGAGTGATCTGGATTATATCCAGGCCCGGTATGACGAAGCCAAAGCGGAGGCCGAGCAATATCAGGAGAGGCTGGCCGTAATTACCGACAGATCCCAAAGCATGGCGACTACACGGGACCGCATTGAACGTGACCGTATCCAGTCCAAATACACCATTGCCAATTCAATATATACCGAAATGGCCAAGCAGCTTGAACAATCCAAGATGCAGGTTAAAAAAGATACGCCCGTATTCACAATAATTCAGCCTGTTAAAGTTCCCATACAGTCCTCCAACAGCCGTTCAAAGACTTTGATAATGTGGACATTCTTTGGTGTAGTAATTGGCTGCGGCATAGTCCTGGGTAAAGGTTGGCTACCCAAACTCAAAGCCCAGTTTGCTGAAGCAGAGGAAAATAAGGAAGCAGTAACATCTAACGAATAGTCAGATAACATTAACGGCCAACGGACCGATAACGAACGGGATAACGGAACAGGCAGACAGCGCTTGTTCCGTTATTTTTTGTATGTATATTTTTGGAACACGGGTTGTATATCTCTGAATATTATTTTTAACTTTGTTGCATTAAGGGTAAATCGATTTTTGTCCGGTTATCTTAGTGTTGAGCTAAGAAACGGATGGTAGAATAAATTTGAGCTTATGAATAGAATTAATTGTTTTTCGGCATTAATGGCAATAATTGCCATTTTACTGCCTGTGACTCTTACATCTTGTCAAGATGATGACGACCCTGCGGTTGACGATCGGCAGGCTGCAGTAAACATTAAGGTTACCTACTCTATAGATCTTGCTGACACATGGTATGAGTTCTATAATGTAGAGATGACCTATACAAGCCCCGGCGGCAATCCTAAAACAGAAACCGCCGCAACGGATCAGGTTGAGTCTATGACTTTGCCCATGATCGAGGCTCCTGACTCGGTTGCCTTGACTGTGATTGCCAAGCCTAAAGCCGATCATCCTGAAGTTATTGACGGTAAGGTCTATTCGCTGGATCATTCGGCGAATCTCAGGGTTGTCATTTTAACAGAGAGCGGCAAGGATTCTATAGTCCTTTTTTCACAGCCAAACGATGCTAAATTATCATCGGGAGGCGATGCTTTCNNTCAAAAAGCAGCAATGATGGTATCATCCATCATACTGCTGGGTATGACCCTTATAACTGCGGTGTCATGCCAGGAAGATGAAGTTTCAATGATTGAGACGGAAATTGAAATTGAAAACGGGACAGACTTTATGGAATTGGCACGTGTGGCAAAAGAATACAAAGTCCATATAAAAACCGAAGGTAATGCAGCCTGGAAGATTTCCATAGATGATATTTTAGGCTATGTGGCAATGGATGACACAGCGGGAACCGGTTCGAAGACAATTACTCTTTATACATCAACGAACCGTCACGACGAAGACCGCACAGCCAATCTTTGCATCACTTTCCCGGGACATGAAGAGAGCAACAAAATCATTCCTTTAAGACAATTGGGTAAAAAAAGCGACCCCGATAATGCCGATGAGTTAAAGCAGGGAAATGATATTTATGCTGTAGGATATGGTTATGACACCCGGGACAGATGGGCACATCCCAATTCTCTAAAGGCAGAAATATTGCGCACCTCAGAACTTATAAAAGGTGCTCATATTTCGGCGGGACCTCTTGAACTTAATCTTGAAGCAGACATTATTACAGGTTCAAGCGCAATGGAATTGAGCAGCAAATTGAATGCATCGGCTAATGTGTCAGGCGGCGGCTGGGGATTTAAAGGCGAAGCCGGAGCGTCTTTCAACAAGAATGATTTCAAAAGCAACAAATATGAATATGCCATNNGAACGAAAAGACAGTGCCTGTGCTTATCCTTCCACAGAATCGGGTTTTGATAAATTACTAAATGCATACGGCACCCATTTGGTCTTTAAGGCCAAATTGGGAGGACGGATAAAATACTCTATGCGGGTAGATGTCAGCGAAATAAAAAACAGCTACGACCTGCAAGCCTATGCAAAGATGAGTTATGGCGGAATAGTAAAAGCAGATGCCTCTGTTTCCGCCGAGTTGCAAAATTCATATCAAAGTAATTCAAGTCATATCCATACCACCATCTCCGCTTTGGGAGGAAGTGATGAATCCGTTACGGCAATATTAAACGCAAGCCCTGACAAGCTTACCGAATGTTTCAACAACTGGAAGAGTTCTTTGACGAAAATGGAGAATCTTGCACTGATGGATTTTGAAGCAAGTGATGCCCTGATACCTCTGTATGAATTGGTGGATAAAGAGATGTTTCCTGACAGATACAATGCTATGAAAGAATATATGAAAACCGGACGTCTTAAATCCATTGAATCTGTAAACATGGAATATGAATCCGGCACAACCACCATGATTGAGAATTTGCCTGCTTTTGACGGCAGCTCAGAAAAGAATACACTGATTAAAGATGTTTATAATGCAGGGCAATGGGTAGGTCGAATTTGCAATGAATTTATCCCCGTCATAAACAAAAANNTGACGGTAACAGAGTGTGCCGATGACAGCATCGGCGCCAAGATGACACTCTATCTGAAAGGTTCCAGTGTCTCGGCAAAATGCTACACAAAACCTGTTAAAGGAATAATTGAAGATGTCACAATTTCTGCACAAGGGAAAGACGAGGTCTATGACTATCCTATCGTAAAGATTTTTAATCAAATCTGGATGCGGGAGAATTTTATGGCAAATCACCATAGCAATGGCAATTTTATCCTTTGTAATTATTGCGGCAAAGAGTACGCTTTTTATTCTTATAATGAAGCAAAGAATGATCACTTTGTCCCAAGAACCTGGCGGGTTGCTGCGACAAACGATTTCCTCGCTATCCAAAAAACATTAGAGGACAATGGAGTGGTACCCGGCATCAGCACCGCAAAGGCATTCTATCCTGATAAAGCAAATGGCGTATTGGGATTTCATCATTATCTCACCGGCCGTTGCATAAACGGCTCCAATAACGGTGAAAATATAGGTTATTATGGCTGCATAACCAATGACAATCAGAAATTGTCCGATGGCATAGTTGTAATATCAGGCAATGAGGGATTTAAAGTAGAAGATCTGCCATGGTCAGATAATCAACGTTTCACCGTCCGCCTTGTTCAGGATATAAATCAATAAGAGCGAACTAAATAAAAAAGAAGATGAAAACAACAATATTTCAAAAAGCAGCAATGAT
>DDLZ01000075.1 GCA_002340405.1 Bacteroidales bacterium UBA2559 | reverse complement strand
AGCGATCATGATTATTTCATAATGCATATTTATAGTCTCTGCCATAAAATGAAATAAATCACTTTTTTTGAAATCCTCAATATCTTTTGCAAAGTCAGAAATACTTAGACTTTGAGGTTGATTTTGTGTGTTCTTATAGTGCCGAAACAACAATACGGTAATAATTACCACGAAAATGATAATTATCAGTATAACATACAAGGTGTGTAATTTGTTTTTGGGAGAAATTTGAGATTGTGAATGATTCAGCAGTGTTCTGAGAATAATATCTGAACCGGATGCAGAAACAATAGAGTCTGTCCATGAACTTGCCTGCTTGGTAAAATATGTGGCAGAATCCCGGTTGCCTTTTAAAGAATGAATTTCAGCTAGACGACGGTATGTATTGCAGACGGTAAAAGGGTCACCCGTATCGGTAAGTGATAATCTGTAGTAATGTAATGCGGAATCAAGTTGGTCAAGGCCATAATACGCATCAGCCTTTGTTGTATAAGCTAAGCCGTATGGTATATTATGTTGGTTTTTTACCATAAATGAATCAGCATAATCAATAGATTGCCGGTATTGTTTTTCACACAGTGATATGATGGATAACTGGAGTAACGGAACATCTTTTGTGCCGGATGACATCCATGGGTTATCCTTGAGTTTCAGAAACATAACCCGGGCAGAGTCGTATTCGTTATTATAAAGCAGTGACTTAGCTATGTTGAACTCATAGAATGCTATTGCCACGGAATCCTTCAGTCTGACAGCGTTTGTATTATAGGCTTTTATCATTGACAAAGCTTCATTGTCCATATTATGCTCAAGATAGATATAGCTCAGGTTCTGTTGAGCCAGTGCGTAATATCGAACCAGCGTGTCAGGGAACAGGCGCAGAGCCGTGAGGTAGGCATCGGCGGCAGTGCTGTCCCTGCCAAGTTCTGCCGATACGCATCCCAGGCTGTACCATGCCATAGCCGCGTGGAAGCTCTTTCGGTCTCTGCCATAGTAGTCAGTGGCTATACGTATGCCGTTTTCATTAAGGGCAGGGCGGTACAGTTTGTAATCTATTTGTGTTTTAAGCAGGGCATAGCGTGCGCGGCCGCGCTTGCCTGTGGGCTTATTCATGGCGCTGATAAGGGAGTCGGCCGCCTCAATGTCATTCTCCATAAGCCGCTCCACCCGCGACAGCCTGTAATGTTCACACCCCGCCAGCACCCATCCCATAACAATCACCGGCAAGACCTTACTTGCGGACCTGATTATTCCAAACAAGCCCCTGCGTCCTTTCTGAACGCTCTTTCCGGCCCTGCTGTTAAATGCCTTAATGTCGGTAATCTCTTTTGCTGCCATATATTTAGTCAGTCAAAGATAATTATTTGTTTTTATAAACTAATCTTTATATCTCTGAATGTAAGGTCAATATTGGAATAAATTGAAAATAAATCGGTACGGTGTCATAAATGAGATGACCCCCGAAAGTATGTTTCTAACTTTCGGGGGTTACATCAGAAGGGTGCCGGACTGACAGTCTTTATCAGCGGATAATGATATCGCCGTCCACGGCGGTTGCTGTGATGGGCTTGCTCCTGTCTATCTGACCTGACAGGATCATGGTGGACAAATTGTTCAGGAGCATATTCTGGATAGCCCTTTTGACGGGACGGGCACCAAACTCAGGTTCGTAGCCGACCTTTGCCATAAGTTCTATGGCGGAGTCGTCAACATTCAGGGTGATCCCGTTATCCTGAAGCATACGGCATACCGACTCTACTTGCAGGGTCACAATCTTGTGGATCTCGGACTCGTGCAGAGGCATGAATACTACCGTTTCATCAATGCGGTTCAAAAACTCCGGACGTATGGTCTGCTTGAGCATTTCGAGCAGATATTTGCGTGTCTCTTCAAGCCATTGGTGACGGCTTTCTTCGGTGGTGCCTATCTGTGCCGACCTTTCACGTATGTAGTCGCTGCCCAGATTGCTGGTCATTATTATTATTGTGTTCTTGAAATTGACCGTGCGGCCCTTGTTGTCGGTCAGACGGCCGTCATCCAGGACCTGGAGCAGTACGTTGAAGACATCGGGATGGGCCTTCTCAATCTCGTCGAACAGAACCACAGAGTAGGGTTTGCGGCGCACCGCTTCGGTAAGCTGACCGCCTTCGTCATAGCCTACATATCCGGGAGGTGCTCCGATAAGGCGGGTTACCGAGAACTTTTCCTGATATTCGCTCATGTCGATGCGGGTCATCAGCTTTTCATCGTTGAACAGATACTCGGCCAATGCCTTGGCGAGTTCGGTTTTACCTACACCCGTGGTGCCAAGGAATATGAAGCTCCCGATTGGGCGCTTGGGGTCTTGCAGACCGGCGCGGCTGCGGCGGACGGCGTTGGCAACCGCACTGATTGCCTCATCCTGACCTATCACACGTTTATGCAGCTCATCTTCAAGATGGAGCAGTTTCTCGCGCTCGCTCTCCAGCATGCGGTTCACCGGTATTCCGGTCCAGCGGGAGACCACTTCGGCTATGTCATCGGCTGTAACCTCCTCTTTGACAAGCGCCGAGTCACCCTGTTTGGCACGGAGCTCTTCCTGAACTTTGGCTATCTCCTGTTCCAGCTCTTTGAGTTTGCCGTAACGGATCTCGGCCACGCGGCCGTAGTTGCCGTCTCGTTCGGCGTTATCGGCCTCGATCTTGAGCTGTTCCATGTGCTGTTTGGCCTGTTGGATACGTCCCACCAGCTCTTTCTCCTTTTCCCATTTGGAGCGTATGGCATGATCCTGAACTTCGAGTTCTGCAATGTCGCTGTTAAGCTGTTTGAGTTTGACCTTGTCGTTCTCACGCTTTATGGCCGCACGCTCGATTTCGAGCTGTTTGAGACGGCGGGTGATCTCATCGAGCTCTTCGGGGACAGAATTGCGCTCCATACGCAGCTTGGCGGCGGCCTCGTCCATCAGGTCAATGGCCTTATCGGGCAGAAAACGCTCGGTTATGTAGCGGTTTGACAGCTCTACGGCTGCGATAACCGCCTCGTCCATAATACGTACTTTGTGATGGTTCTCATACCGCTCTTTCAGTCCGCGCAGGATTGATATTGAACTCTGAATGTCAGGTTCATCGACCATTACACTCTGGAAACGGCGCTCCAGGGCTTTATCTTTTTCGAAATATTTTTGGTACTCGTTAAGGGTGGTGGCTCCAATGGCACGCAGATCGCCGCGGGCAAGGGCAGGTTTCAGCAAATTGGCGGCATCCATTGCACCTTCACCGGCTCCGGCGCCTACCAGAGTGTGAATCTCATCTATGAAGAGCATGAAGCTGCCGTCTGATTGGATGACCTCGTTGATGACGCCTTTCAGACGCTCTTCAAATTCGCCTTTATATTTGGCTCCTGCCACAAGAGCGCCCATATCAAGTGAATAGACGGTCTTGGATTTTAGGTTCTCAGGTACGTCGCCACGTACAATACGTTGAGCCAGACCCTCAATTATTGCGGTTTTGCCGGTTCCCGGCTCACCTATAAGAATAGGGTTGTTCTTGGTTCTGCGGCTCAGTATCTGCAGAACCCGTCTTATCTCTTCGTCACGTCCTATTACAGGATCGAGCTTGCCGGTGCGGGTACGTTCGTTCAGATTGATTGCGAACTGCTCAAGATACTGCGGTTTGTTCTGATTGTTTTGATTATATTCCATAATAATATTTTTTACAATTTATATACTATGGAATAATATGCAAGATATGGACCAGATTACCCTGAGTGACAAATTGTCACGGGTTAAAACTGTTCCAGCAGCGTTGCGGCCGGCTCGTCGCCGAGTTCCTTTGCCAGGGTCAGATGCCGGCGGGCTTTCTCCATCTCATCACGCCGCATATAGCAGACTCCCAGAAGCCGTTGCACATCGCCTACATCGGGATAGCTTATAACAAGTTCTTCCAAAAGGGGCAGAGCGCCATCGGTGTCGCCTACACGAAGCATCAGGCTGGCATGTTCAAGGACCAGACTGGAATCATCCGGCGCCAGCGAGCGGGCTTTCTCCATATCATTGAGGGCCTGCTCAAACATCCTGGCCTTTATCTCAACTTGTGCGCGTCTGTAGTAGAATTCGGCGCTCATGCTGTATGTCCCAAGAAGCGATTCGTAGGTATAGTAATCCACCACGGCCTCGCGGTTGCGACCGGCCTCCTCCTTGAGTATAGCCCGTTCCATAAGCACCTGTGAGGCACGTTGGGGCATGGGAGTGCCAAACTTTATGATAACGCTGTCCAGAAGCGCAATGCTCAGGTTTATGCTGTCTTCCATGTGGAGGCTGATATAATATGCCCTCAGATAGGTGTCCGATGATGCAATATCCGATGCGTTGACTTTGACATAGCTGTTGTATGCTTCGGGGTAGCGCTCCATAGCATAAAGGATGTTGCCCCTTATTTCATGGTAAACAGGCTTGCCGTCAATTTTCAGGGCAGCGTCAATCTCGGAGAGGGCCTTTTCGTATGTCCAGGCGGCCGGAGCCTTGAGCCCCTGAAGCAGATGGTTAAGTATGATGTTGGCGTAGTCACAGTGGAACCGCTCTTTATCCTGAGCAGCTGCAAAAGCTTTTTCGATAAATTCAAGACCGGCATCGTATTCTGTGGAGTCGGTCTCCTGAATCAGGAAAGTTCCCATGGCGAACATGCCGTCGGGACTGTCGGGGAACTGTTCCAGGAACTGCTCATGCAGCGGACGGCATTCGGCCATCGACCTTACCCCGCGTTTCATCATGATGTATGCAAGTGCCTGATCTTCATCTTGCGGAAGCGAAACCTTTATTTTCAGGTCCCGATATACGTTGTCGTCCCTGTTAAGTGCCGTTATTTCGATGTCATTCACATAACCGGCATCAATGGCGTATGTCTGCGGGTCGCCTGTTTTACCTTTCTGGACCATGCCTATGACGATTCCGGCATCGTTAAGCAGGGGAGAGTCGAGCATAGTGCTGTCCCACGGAGCGTCAACGGTGTAATATGAATGGGTGTCGCTGATTCTCTCAACCCCACTCACACTTAATTCTTTGAGATTTTTTTTGTAGGGCAACAAATGTACCTTGTCTGTTTCGGCAGCCTTGACCTGAGGTGACAGGGTCAAAGCCTTCAGTTTCTTGTCAGGCTCTACTCTGAAACGTACCACATCGTAAGTGTTGTCTGCGCCGAGTAGAATTACTATCGGGCGCTTGATGCCGGCAGCGTCAACGGTGACGGCACTGTTTGCATCCTGTAATACGTCAAGGCCGGTCAATCCTGTACCGTCATCGTTTATGAAGAAACCGTTGCTTCGGGATATTTCTTTTCCCTCATCATTGTATGCGATAACCTCCACAACAGCTTTTTTGGCGTTTTTCAGCCATTTGGGATTTTTGGCCTGCATGAGGGCAGGAAACATTATAAATACTATCAGCAGAGTACCTAAACGGCGCATTTTATTTTTCATTCTCTCTTTGTCTTAAAATTTCATATATCAATATACCTGCCGCAACCGAAACGTTAAGTGACTCTATCTGTCCAAGGATAGGAATTTTTACCCACTCGTCACAAAGTGCCAGGTGTTCCTGCGGAATGCCTCTGTCCTCGGCGCCCAATACAAGGCAGACAGGTCCGTTATAATCTCCTTTAGTGTAGTCAATGTTGCCTTTCTCTGTGGCGGCCGCAATACGTATTCCGCAATTCTTCAGATATTTGATGGTTTGGGATATGTTGTTTTCACGGCATACGGGCAATGTATGCAGGGCGCCGGCCGATGTCTTTATTGCATCGGCATTGACGCTTACACTGTTCCGCGAGGGGATGATTATGGCATCTACGGCAGCACATTGGGCTGTGCGTGCTATTGCACCGAAGTTGCGCACGTCTGTAATGCCGTCCAGCAGCACGAAGAATGGGGTCTTACCCTGCTCGAACAGGGAAGGGACCATCTCTTCGACTTTCCGGTAGGTTATCTGTGCGGTAAATGCGATGACTCCCTGATGGTTCTTGTGTGTTATGCGGTTAAGCTTTTCAACCGGCACCCGCTGCACGGGGATGTCGAGTCCGCTGATTGATGCAAAAAGCGTTTTTGAAAGCTCACCCTGAAGGTCTTTCTTGATAAGCAGCTTGTCAATCTCTTTTCCGGCTTCTATGGCCTCAATGACGGCGCGGATGCCGAATATCATTTCATCTTCCATTGTTCTGTAAGTGCTTTGGCGTTGTCAAGGGCAGCCTGGGTAAGACGTGAACCGCTCATCATTGATGCTATTTCACGTATCCTTTCGTCCTCTTCAAGGAGCAGGATCCTTGTGCGGGTAGCATTATCTTCATCAATCTTATAGATTTTGTAGTGGATTTGACCCATTGCGGCAATCTGCGGCAGATGCGTTATGGCAAGGACCTGACGGTCGTTGGTTGACATGCGTTTCATGAGCAGCGCCATCTTTTCGGCGGCGGCGCCCGATACTCCGGTGTCAATCTCATCGAAAATGACCGTGGGAATTGTGCGCACATCGGCAATAAGCGATTTGATGGAGAGCATGACGCGGGCTATCTCACCGCCTGATGCCACTGCAGCCAGCTCCTGCATAGGTACTGACCTGTTGGCCGAAAACATGAATTTCAGGTCATCATGGCCGGTGCGGTCATAACTATCGGAGCTAGTTATAACTATATCGAACTGCACGGCGGGGATCCCAAGCGGTANNTTCCTTTATATCTTTTATTATTGTTTCCGATGCTTTTTTTCTGGATTTGGTAAGCTGCAGGGCTGCCTCTTCCATCTCTGTACGGGCTTTGGCAAGTTGGGCGGTCAGAACCTCAATCTCATCTTCGTAGGAGGCGGTCTTATCCAGCCGTTTGCGGATGGTATCGGCAAGCTCGATAAGTTGGGCTGCCGAATTTACCTTATGTTTCTTTTGAAGCGAATAGATAAGGTCCAGCCGGCTGTTGACCTGTTCCAGACGGTCGGGGTCATAGCTGACTTTCTCATACGAGTCGTGTACTGAGCCGGCTAAATCCTTTAGCTCTATCAGGCAGCTCTCGAGCCTTTGGGCATATTCAATTGCTGCAGGATAGTTCTTGCCGATTGAATTGAGCGCCTGCAGCGCCTGACGCAGGTTTTGTATTGAATCGCCATAGTCGCCGTCCAGAATTTCGGCTGCGTGGAACAGCTCCTGCTTTATCTCTTCGGCATGGCTGAGGATATCGGACTCCATCTCCAACTCCTCCTGTTCGCCGTCGGTAAGGCAGGCATTTTCAAGACCTTCGAGCTGGAATTCCAGATATTCGCGGTCACTTGTATCCGATTCAAACAGAGCCCTTGTCCTGTCAAGCTTCTCTTTCAGTTCGGAACATCTGTCGTAACGGCTCTGATATGCCGCTCTGATCTCGTCATTACGCGCTATCGTATCGACAACTTCAAGCTGAAAGGGCTGTGTACCCAGCGCCAGACTCTGGTGCTGTGAGTGAATGTCTATCAGCCGGCATCCCAATTCGCGCATCTGCGACAGGGTTACAGGGGTGTCGTTAATGAATGCCCGGCTTTTGCCCGATTGTGATATTTCGCGTCTTAGAATGGTGTCGTCAGGGTCCATATCCAGACCGTTCTCATAGAAGAACGGTTCCAGACCGTATCCGTCAATCGAGAAGTGTCCCTCGATGGTACATTTATCAGTTTCGTGCAGTATCTGTCTGGAGTCGGCACGGCTGCCGAGCAGCAGATTGACAGCGCCTATTATGATGGATTTTCCCGCTCCGGTCTCGCCGGTCATCACCGAAAACCCGCTGCTGAATGTTATATCGAGACGGTCTATCAGTACGTAGTTCCTTATGTTTATGGATTTGAGCATTATTGTGTCTTTATGGTGTTCCAGTCCGATGTCAGTGACGGATTGATGCGGCTCAACAGGTCGGCAACCTTTTCTCTCTCCTTTTGAAGTCCTTTCGAGTAAATGTTTAAAAGCTCGTTTCTCTTTATTTCAGTGAAGAGTTCGGGCAGCGCCGATGTGCTCTTGGCTTCGTAGGCGGCCGTAAGGAGAGCCAGACTCTCTGTAATGGTGGCACGGCCGCGGTCGGCGTTGGCCGCCATGTCGTCAAGCCCTTTGCGGTGATATTGGTACTGAAGCTGACGGAAACCAGCCAGGCTGCCGTTCAAATAGTCGCTTATAATGGTGTACCGGCTTGTATTGGTGTCAAACGAGCGCCATCCGCTGCCCAAAGACTGGGAGTTGGCGGCAAGCGTTTCGGCCTGACGCAATATGTCATTGCCGCCATAGAGTGACATCGTGTCAAAATCGAGTCCTATGACAAGCAGGCTGTAATAGGCCAATATTGCTGTCAGGTTGTTGTCTATGTTCCCGGGAATGTAGTCCAGACGGTCCTGCTCGGTGTATGTGAAGTCCACGCTCTGATCCCGGAAATTAAAGACTGTGGTAAAATATGCGGAGTTGAAGACGGGGCGGTTGCTCTGGACAATGAGTTCGCACTCCATCCTGCCTGTAGATGCATCGTAGGTGTTGACCACGAAGCTGAATGTACACTGTATGCGTTCGTTGTCGGCAAAGTGGTAGTTGGTCCATACCTGATTTCTGAGGAATTCCTGCATGGCATTTTGCATTGTGGTAAACACATCTTTGTCTGTACCCTGAATTTTCGATGTGTTTACCGATACCTGCGGATCCAGTTCCTGCGATGAGATGGCGGCAGGGGCGATGAATAGCAGCAGTGTCAGCATCAGTTTCGCCAGTCTGCCGACAATGGCTTTTGCAACGTTTTTCTTTGACTGGAGCGGCAGTTCCTGACTGCTCTCACGGTCAATGATGGTCACCTTGTTGGTGTCATATCCGAATCCGGCGCCCTCGTCACGCAGGGAGTTGAGTACTATGAAGTCCAGATTTTTCCGTTCCATCTTTTCCGCGGCGTTGCTGAATTCGTCGGTGGTCTCAAGTGCGAACCCCACCAAATATTGGTCAGGACGTTTGACGGCGCCAAGAGCGGCTGCTATGTCCTGCGTGGGCTTCAATTGCAGGGCTATGTCACCCTTACGCTTTATCTTGACATCAGACTTGACAACGGGGGTGAAGTCGGCCACAGCAGCGCAAAGTATGGCCGCATCTGACCCGGGGAAACACCTCATTGCCTCAAGGTACATCTCATGAGCCGATGTGACGTTAATTCTATCTATTCCGGGATGGTTGGCAACAAGGTTTACAGGGCCTGTAATGAGAGTTACACCGGCACCGGCGGCAGCACACTCCTCGGCCAGAGCGAAGCCCATCTTACCGGTAGAATGGTTACCTATGAAACGGACAGGGTCAATGGCCTCATAGGTCGGTCCCGCCGTTATCAGAATTTTTTTTTTTGACAGTTGATAGTCGGTCAGGAAATAATCTTCCAGCGCTTTGAGAATGGATTCCGGCTCCTGCATGCGTCCTTTGCCAATCAGTTGACTGGCCAGTTCGCCGCTGTCGGGCTCAATGATAATATTGCCAATCGAGCGCAGGGTTTCAATGTTACGCTGTGTTACGGGATGGCTGTACATATCAAGGTCCATTGCGGGCGCTATGAATACCGGCGCTTTCATTGAGAAATAGGTGGTCAGCAGCATGTTGTCGGCAATACCGTTGGCCATCTTTCCCAGTGTCGATGCAGTGCAGGGAGCTATCAGCATAGCATCGGCCCACTGTCCAAGGCTTACGTGGCTGTTCCAGGAACCGTCACGGGCAGAAAAGAATTCGCTGATGACAGGATTTCTTGTGAGCGTGGAGAGGGTCAGCGGAGTTATGAACTCCTTTCCGCCGGGCGTTATGACTACCTGAACTTCGGCTCCGCTTTTTACGAGCAGACGCGCAATAACGGCGGCTTTATAGGCGGCTATGCTGCCGGTAACGCCAAGTACAATATGTTTTCCGTTCAAAGTGTTGGCCATTATCGGGACTGTAATTTGATTCTTGTCAGAACCTGTTTGGTATTCAAAGGGAAATCTCCCTGAAGGATCCATGAATAGTAACCCGGATCGCGCTCGAAGACTTCAATAAGAGGCATGTCCTTGTATTTTCCGAAGTTGAAGACCTCCTCTCCCTTGTCGTTGCGTATAATGCGTCCCGCAAAGTCAACGTTGCGGGTAAACGACGAAAATTCGGAGAGGAACTTCATATTGTTTTTCAGTACGTCGGGGTAGCGGTCCAACTGGGCCATCAAGACTTCATAGGTGGCACGGGCATCGGCTTCGGCACTGTGGGCATTATCCAACTGCTTGCCGCAGTAAAATTTGTAGGCTGCCGAAAGGGTGCGTTCTTCCATCTTGTGGAAAATTACCTGTACGTCAATCAGACGGTGACGGCTTAGATCAATGTTAATGCCTGCTCTCAGGAACTCTTCGGCCAGCATCGGTATGTCAAAGCGGTTTGAGTTGAAGCCGGCTATGTCGCTCCCCTCGAAATCGCGTGCAATCTCTTTGCCCACCTCCTTGAAAGCGGGGCACTCCTTTACATCATCGTCGGTGATACCGTGTATAAGAGTTGAGGCCTCGGGAATAGGCATACCGGGATTAATACGTTGTGTATATGTCCTTTCGGCCCCGTTGGGCATGATCTTCAGATACGAAATCTCTACTATACGGTCCTGTATTATGTTCGTACCTGTGGTCTCCAGGTCGAAAAATATTATCGGCTTTTCAAGATTGAGTTTCATCAGTCATTAAGTACCATTGGCATGAGTAACATGAGCAGATTTTCATTATCGGACTGCTCGGTAGGAATGAACACCCCTGCACGTGACGGGTCAGCTAACCAGATGGTAATCTCTTGGCCAGGGATATTATTAAGTATCTCTATAAGGAAGTTGGCCTTGAAGCCTATGCTCATGGCTACACCTTCATATTGGCATGTCAGGGTCTCATTGGCCGATGTCGAGAAGTCGATATCCTGAGTGGAAATATGGACATTGTTCTCCTCGATGCGGAATTTGACCAGTCCGCTGCCCTCCGGTGCGAATACCGATACGCGCCTAAGAGCGTTGACCAGTGTCTGCCGGTCAATGGTAAGGTGATACGGATTGTTCCGGGGAATGACCGACAGGTAGTTAGGATAGCGTCCTTCTGTCAAACGGCAGACCATATGAAAATCTTCCAGTACAAAGCGGGCAATGCGGCTGTCAAACTCAATCTTAATGGTCTCAGCCTCTTTCCCTATAATTGAACGGAACAGGGAAGCCGGTTTCTTAGGCAGAATGAACGATGATTTAACCTTGCCGCTGAGTGTAGCGTTTTTACAACAGACCAGCTTGTGTCCGTCCGATGCCACGAATGTGATACCCTCCTCATCAATGTCGAAATAGATTCCACTCATGACCGGACGAAGGTCGTCATCGGCTGTGGCAAAAATGGTGCGTGTAAGTCCGTCGGCAAGTATCGGAGCCTCTATTTCGATAGAAACCTTTTCACCCGGAAAATTAGCGGTGCCGGGATATTCGTCGGCGTTTTGTCCTACCATACGATATTCACCGTTCTGATATTTTATAACAGTTTCATAGCTGCTTTCGTTTATAGAGAATTCCAACGGTTGTTCAGGTATCTCTTTAAGTGCATCAAGAATGGTTTTTGCATTAAGTGCAATCCGACCTTTGCCTTCACTTTCAATCAGTTCGATTTCCGTTTCAAGTGTGGTGTCGCCGTCGGCGGCTGTTGCGATAAGTTTTCCGGATTCTATGCGGAAAAGGAAATCCTCAAGAATGGGATAGATTGATTTTGGATTGATAACACGGCTTATAGCCTGAAGACGGCTTGTCAGGGCCGAGCTGGATACTTTGAAATTCATATTGTCTGTTAATTTTTGTTTCTACCGTAAATGGCTATCTTCATTTATATTGAAGCAAAGATAATGAGAAGTAATCGAAACATGAAAATTTATTGGCTTAAAGTTGGGTTTGGAAAAGGATAAAATGTAAATTCGCGGACGGAAACAATATTAAACAGCAGATATGGAAATTACAGGTAGAATTATTGCAGTTTTGGAGGCACGCAGCGGTACATCCAAGGCTTCAGGCAATCCATGGAAAATACAGGAGTTCGTATTGGAAACAATCCACGAACAGTATCCCAAAAAGATGATGTTCAGTATTTTCGGTGAAGATAAGATACGTCAGGCCGCCATCAATTTGGGCGATGAGGTTGTTGTAAGTTTTGACATTAATGCCCGTGAATATAACGGTCGCTGGTATAATGATATCCGTGCCTGGCGGGTCAGTCACGATGTAAGCGGCGGAGCAGCCCCTGTGGGACAGGATTATGTTCAAGGTTCTCCAACCGGCGCTCCGGCTCCCGATGATTTTGCTCCATCCAGCGAAAAAGACGATCTGCCGTTCTGATACAAAAACCATAACAACCGTACAGAGCCGCATAAACAGGAACAATCCCAAATAACATATACCCCGAAAGTTTGACGAAAAACTTTCGGGGGTATTTTTTAATATAGCTTGGAGTCTCTTGGCTCGGAGATTATTTGTTTTACCTGAGTACCCTTTAATAGGTACCCTTATTAAGAGGTTCCCGGGCCGGACGCTCCTTGTCCGGATGTTTCCGCTTTACAACTATCGAATTTAGTATAGTTGGTTCAGGAATTCATACTGATAAGAAACTCGACGTTATCTTTGGTGTTTTCCAGACGGGACTTGACAAACTCCATCGCTTCGATGGGATTCATGTCGCTCAGGAACTTACGCAGGATCCACATACGGTCAAGTGTGGTCTGGTCAAGCAGCAGATCATCACGACGGGTGCTTGAAGCCACAATGTTGACAGACGGATATATGCGCTTGTTGCTGAGATTGCGGTCAAGCTGAAGTTCCATATTACCGGTTCCCTTGAACTCCTCGAATATGACTTCGTCCATCTTTGAGCCGGTATCTATGAGAGCCGTGGCTACAATGGTAAGTGAGCCTCCGTTCTCGATGTTACGGGCCGCTCCGAAGAAACGTTTGGGCTTATGCAGGGCATTGGCATCGACACCGCCCGACAAAACCTTACCCGATGCGGGTGCAACCGTGTTATAGGCACGTGCCAGACGGGTAATGGAGTCCAGGAATATCACTACGTCATGTCCGCATTCTACCATACGTTTTGCCTTTTCAATTACTATGCTGGCTATCTTAACGTGGCGGTCGGCGGGTTCATCGAAAGTCGAGGCAATCACTTCGGCCTTTACGCTGCGGGCCATGTCCGTAACCTCCTCGGGGCGTTCGTCAATCAGCAGCATTATCATGTAAACTTCAGGATGGTTGGCTGCTATGGAGTTGGCAATATTTTTGAGCAGTATGGTCTTACCTGTCTTAGGCTGGGCAACGATAAGGGCACGCTGACCTTTGCCTATCGGAGCAAACAGATCTACAACACGTGCTGACAGATTGTCATTCTCACCGCTGCAGAGGGTGAACTTCTCATCGGGGAAGAGCGGGGTAAGGTGCTCAAAGGGAACTCTGTCGCGTGCCACTGAAGGACTGAGTCCGTTTATCTTGTTAACTTTTACCAGCGGGAAATATTTCTCGCCTTCGCGCGGCGGGCGTATGACACCTTCCACAACATCGCCGGTCTTTAGTCCGAACAGTTTGATCTGGGAGGGTGAAACGTATATGTCATCGGGGGATGCCAGATAGTTGTAGTCCGATGAACGCAGGAATCCGTAGTTATCAGGCATGATTTCAAGGACTCCTTCGCCCTTAAGTACATCGCCGAAGTCATAAGTGCGTTCCTCCTGACGGTTCTGCTGACCGAATCCTCCTTGCTGCCTGTGGCCGTTAGAGGAGCGTGTGTCATTGTTTGTGTAACGCGGCTCCCTTTCCTGCTGATAAGATTCCTGAGTCTGAGGATCCTGCTTGGGGGTCTCTTCAGATTCTATCTTTTCAACTATTTTGGGCTGCTCTTCATCATCAAGATCAGAGACGGTTATAGGTTGCTGAACGGTCTCTACATCAATTTCAGGCAGAATCGTATCGGGCGTAGCGGTTTTTCTCGGGCGTCCGCGACGTTTTTTTACCGGTTGTTCGGGTGCAGGCGCAGGAGCGGCTGAAGCCTGTTGTTTGCGAGGCTCCTCAGAGGTTTTTACTTCAGGCTTAGTTTCGGCAACGGTCTCTTTTTTATCCGTTTTAGCTGTTGAAGAAATCTTTTCCTGAGCCTTTGCCGGTTGCTCCTGAGCCGGAGTCTGCTGCTTTGTAGTACGGCGTACGACTTTCTTTTGCTTAGGCTGTGCCGGCTGGCTTTTCTCATCGGCCTTAGCCGGAGCAGTTGCTTCGGTCTCAACTTTTTCGGCCTTATTTTCTGTCGTATTCGACGCATCGGACTTTTTCGGGCCCTGAGGTTTGCTCTGTTTTTTGTCAGGCATCGGTTTTGCGTTTTCGCCGTTTTCCGAATGAATTTTTTCGGGCTCCTCTTTACGGGTTATCTTGCTCTTGGGTTTACGCTCTTTTTTACCGGGGTCCGAAGTGAGATTTTTCGCACCGGAAATAGCCTGTTCGTCAAGGATTGCATAAACCAGAGTGTTCTTGTCCATAGACTTTATGGACTGAATGCCCATTTCCTGGGCAATGGTCTGAAGCTCTTCCAGCTCCTTACCTTTTAATTGCAGTATATTGTACATCTGTTTATAGGTGTCCTGCAGAGCGGTGCATACTTTTTAAACGTATTACAGCCCGTATGGACAATTTGAAAAATATTTGAAATATATATGATAGCGGTTGAATTGCCGGTCTGTGACAGCTCTGAGCGGCTGTCGTTCGGCTTACGGCGGCAAAGATACAAAATTAAATCATAAAATATAGGAGATTCAGGATTTTTTTGCGATTAATTCCCTTTTACACTCCTGTTTATTTTCTGAATATAGTTAAGTATCTCATCCCGTCCGCTCCTGTTGACCGATGAGGTAATAAAATGGGGCGGCAACTCTTCCCACTGTTCGGTCAGAGTTTCAAGGTATCTCTTTATATTGATATTTAACTGCCCTGATGCGGATTTGTCGGCTTTTGTAAAAACGATACTGAACGGTATCTCGTTCTCGCCGAGCCATGTGATAAACTCAAGGTCAATTTTTTGCGGTTCATGCCGGCTGTCAACCAGCACGAACAGTGATGTCAGTTGCGGACGGTAAAGGATATAGTTGTCAATTAGCTGTTTGAGTTGTTCTCTCTGTTTTTGTCCGCGTTTGGCATAGCCGTAGCCCGGCAGGTCAACCAGATACCAGTCATCATTTATCAGGAAATGGTTTATGAGCAGAGTCTTTCCCGGCATTGACGATGTCATGGCAAGCCCTTTTCGGCCTGTCAGCATATTTATAAGACTGGATTTTCCCACATTTGAACGGCCTATGAAGGCATATTCCGGTTTGTTGTGTACAGGACAACGGTCAAATGAAGTGTTGCTTATTACGAACTCAGCACTCTTAATTTCCATTTAAAGATTCTTTTGCAATGCAAAAATAGGCTTTTTTAGCGGTATTCAGTATTTTTGCATTCAAATACCGGTTATATATGGAACGTCAATATCCTTCAGCAGCATTGGAAAGAGCTGTCAGAGAGTTTTCAACTCTGCCCGGAATAGGCAGGAAAACTGCGTTGAGACTGGTCTTGCATCTTCTCTCCAGACCGGAGGAAGAGGTCAGGCAGTTCGGACAGGCTTTTGTCTCGTTGAAGAGTGAGATACGTTACTGCAAGGTCTGTCATAACATATCGGACAGCGATGTCTGCATGATCTGTGCCAATCCAAAGAGGGATGTTTCGATGATATGTGTGGTAGAGAATATCCAGGATGTCCTGGCTATTGAAAATACCATGCAGTTTAACGGACTTTACCATGTTCTGGGCGGTGTCATTTCGCCGGTGGACGGAGTGGGACCTATGAACTTGCAGATTGAGAGTTTGGTGGAGAGGGTTGCCGCGGGCGGTATAAGCGAGGTGATATTGGCGCTCAGCCCCACGATGGAGGGCGACACCACCAACTTTTTCATATCCCGTAAGCTCTCTCCGCTTGGAGTGAAATTGAGTGTGATAGCCCGAGGCGTGACCATAGGTAATAATCTGGAGTATGCCGATGAAGTTTCACTGGGACGTTCCATACTGGACCGTACCCCTTTTGTTTAATTTGAATATGTTTATCAGGAGATTATCGAGAAATCTGAAAATAGGATGGTTCGCGGCATATGTGGCAGCCGGCATCATAGCTGTTTTCTTTGAAACCGGATGTTTCAGTAAAGGTTTGGTGACCGATGATAAGACGTTGTATTTCCTTGAGATTATAGGAGTGCTGTTTTCGTTGGCTTTGATCCCATTCTCTCTGAGAGGGTCTAAGAGAAAGGTTGACCGTCTTCATAGAAAAGGGTATAGCTACAAGAGGATAATAAAAGCCTATTTAAACTCTTATTGGCGTCGTTTGACGGCTTATTTCATACTGATAGCAGGCGGCACCTTATTATATTATCTGATTGACGACACTATCGGGTTGTATATTGCCGGCATAGGTGCGCTCTGCTCTTTGTTCTGTTATCCTTCTGTCAGAGCCATAGAGAGCGATATAAGTTTCTGATATATGGCTTCAGTCAGCGTCATAATTGTAAATTACAACGTTAAGCACTATATCGAACAGTGCCTTAACTCTCTGTTGCGTTCGGTCCCCGATGCGCAAATTATTGTGGTGGACAACAACTCTAAGGACGGCTCCGTCGAATATCTGCGGGAACGTTTCCCTATGGTCAACCTAATTGCAAATTCTGAAAACGTGGGTTTTGGAAGAGCAAACAATATGGCGTTGCAGTATGCTGAAAGCAGATATGTACTCTTTCTCAATCCCGATACCGTAGTGGCCGAAAGGACCATTCCCTACTGTGTGGAATATATGGACAGCCATCCCGATATAGGGTCGGCAGGGGTACGTATGTTGTATGGTGACGGCCGGTTTGCTTTTGAGTCCCGGCGTGCACTGCCTACGCCTAAGGTGGCGTTTTGGCACATGACCGGTCTGGGTCGTCTTTTCCCAAAATCGAGGGTCTTTGCACGCTATCACATGACTTATGAAGATCCTATGCGGGATTGCGACATTGACGTTGTGTCAGGAGCTTTCATGTTTGTAAGAAAATCCGTTCTTGACAGAGTCGGCGGGTTTGACGAAGCGTTCTTCATGTACGGCGAGGATATTGACCTCTCATACCGTATTCTGATGCATGGTTACAAAAACCGTTATCTGCCTGTCCCCATAATCCATTACAAGGGAGAGAGTACCATAAAGACCACATACCGCTATGCCAAAGTTTTTTATGATGCCATGATGATCTTCTACAACAAACATTTCAGACGCTCAAGCCGATTTCTGACCCCATTCGTCAAAATTGCCGTAGGACTAAAGAAAATAGGTACATTTTTAGGTCAAAACCTCTTTTATCGCCATCGGATGTCGGCCGACTACAGTCAAAGATCTCTGTTTATCGGACGTAAGGAGATGTTTCCGAATGTGGTCGCTCTGGCAGGGAAAAGCTCCTATCTTAAGGATGTAAGTTTTGTGGAGGGCTCGAAGAATATACATGCAGATATTAATGTTGACAATATACAGGCTGTGATTTTTGACATAGAGGTATTCTCTTTTGATACTCTGCTTGACTGGATCAATGATATGGCTTGCAGCGGCAGACGAATAACTATGGGACTCTATTCATCGAAAACCGGCAGACTGATTACAGAAACCGAAGTATTATGAATAATGTATCACTTTCAGACGGATTGATCAGACTCAGGGCACCTGAACCCGAGGACCTGGATGTTCTCTACTCAATCGAGAACGATACGGCGTTGTGGGTGGTTTCCGGCAACGCTATCCCTTATTCGCGTTATCAGTTGAAAAAGTACATAATGGAGTCAACACACGATTTTTATACGGACCGTCAGATACGCTTTATGATAGTCCGCGAATCCGATGATCAGGTGCTTGGCTGCATTGATCTGACTGACATTGACCCGTTCAACAGCCGCGCCGAGGTCGGTGTTGCACTTCTGCCTGCCTTCAGGGGGCAGGGAGTGGCTTCCGCCGCTCTGACTTTGATAAGCGACTACTCTTCTGATGTGCTGAGGCTTCATCAGTTGTTCTGTCAGATACCTTCAAACAACGGGGAATGCATCAGACTTTTTGAAAAGAACGGTTTTACCGAGTCCGGCCGGTTTAAAGACTGGCTCATAAACAAGAATTTATATCTGGATGTGATTTTAATGCAAAAGATTTTTTGAAAAAATGTGCTCCACTGTTTGCAAGTATGAAAAAACTGTGTACCTTTGTCACCGCTAAATAAATTGGTGCGTTAGTTCAGTTGGTTAGAATGCCGCCCTGTCACGGCGGAGGTCATGGGTTCGAGTCCCATACGTACCGCACAAAATTTGCCCCACAGTCCACGTGGGGCAAATTTTTATTTCTCCTTTTTCAAAAATATGTTTGATATGCTCACATACGTTTGTCCCATATAGCTTTTAATACTAGATAAGATGAAATAAAACAACAATGTTTCTGCCATATTTTGGCAGAAAACAGGAAATATGCTCGCAAATCAACTTGTTCGTATTCAGTTTGGAAATGATATGCATTTCCTTGAATGTTTTTCTTGCCTTTTCTGCATATTCTCTATTCATATTCAGCCAATTCTGATGGTATTATAATCTTATATTTGTTGTCAAATCTTCCTGTGGCAGATATATTCCTTACGCTTTTTCCTAAATTTACTTTCGATATATCCAGGCCGTTTACCCAGCTGTGACCAGCCTTTTCTGCCATATACAGGAACAAGCGCTTTACTTTGATTGAGGAGCATTTCTCCAACAGATTTTGGATTAGTGCCGGCCGTAAGGTGGTCATCATCTCCATCACGTAAAATGTGTCAAGCAAGGAGAAATGTTCAGGCGACAGGTGCAGGCACTCCATAAAAGCTCTCTCCGGGCTTGATATCAACAACTCGACATCATCCATATTATAGATTTCCAGTCCTGTGTCCCCGCCAAAGATTGAAGTGGTAAAATACTTCACGGTCATATCCCATTCCGTTCCGGTCACCCAGCTAGGTAAGCGTGACTCCTTATCTGTGAATAAATACCCTATAGGCTTTCCCATAGCCACATAATGCGAGTAACCCCTCAAATCCAAAGCTGATGTTGCTCCAACATGGCAGGCCTTTCCAAGCTGCTTGTTGTATGAGACTACCGCACCGTAAAGTGTAGGTGAACTTCCGGCTATTTTGTAAACCCCATGCGTCAGTCGCTCCAACCAGCCGCTGCGGACATAGAGTGTCTGTTCTTTGCGGTCTATTCCCTGTGCTGCCAGCCATGAGGAGAACAGCAGTGAATCTCTTGGAGTCAAATCTAATATATTCTTTATTTTTGTAGCCATAGCGGTAATATTTACCGCAAATATAAACCAAAATACTAACAAACACAATTTTCCAATAAATTTTAAAAAACAAAAACGCTTAACATTTTCTCATAAAAAAATGGAGAAAATGATTTGCATTTGAATATACGGCTTAAGCTTAAGTTACCTAGTTGTTGAATTATTATTAATTTTGCGTGATACTCCTTGGGTACCTCTGAAATTTGTTTTAGACAGCCCGGGTTTGTTTCTAACCGATTAATAATATAATAATGCCTTTACTTGAGCTAAAAGAACTCGAAAGCTTAAGTCCTTTGTTTAGAGGAAGTTGCGGAAATGCATTTGGAAAGTTTCTTATGCGTGTTCTTGCCATAGATAGGATAAATGATCTTTATGACAGGAATTTTGCACATAAAGGTCCGGATTTTGCAGGAGCCGTACTCAAAGATATAGGTATGGATTATCAGGTACTTAATTCTGAAGTCCTGCAAAAGCTTCCGGAAGGTGCTTTTATTACCATCAGCAATCATCCCTATGGTAGTCTGGATGGAATAATACTGATTGACCTCTTCGGCCGCATCAGGGCAGATTTCAAAATTGCTATAAATGATGTCCTGTCACGGGTAAAAACATTGGAAAAAAACTTTATCTGTGTAACTCCTATAGGCAACGAAGTCAGTAATCCTACAAAAGATACGTTACGAGGCATTAAAGAAGGCATAAGACATATCAAAAACGGACATCCGCTCGGACTTTTCCCTTCCGGTGCAGTTTCGGATTTAAGTTTAAAAGAGAGACGCATTAGGGACCGCAGGTGGCAAAAACCGGTCATAAGGCTAATTAAGAGAGCCGGTGTGCCTGTAGTGCCGGTGCATTTTTTAGACAGAAACTCAAATTTCTATTACTCTCTAGGGCTTATTGACTGGAGGATACGACTGCTTCGACTCCCTTATGAAGTTTTCAATAAGAGAGGTATGACTGCGAGGGTGGCCTTGGGAGAAATAATTACACCCGAAGAGCAAAAAAAATATAAGGACGTAGATGATTTTGGTGACTTTTTAAGAGCTAAGGTTTATAATCAATATTAGATATGACGAATAGTAAAATAATAGATGCGGTAAGGATTCAGACTTCTTTTTTGAACGCGCTTGAAAAGAAATTATTAGTTTGGCTTGCAGAGAGGCAGCCTAAGTGGGTGACTTCAGATATGATGTCATACCTTGGAGTATTTGGTGCAGTTGTGATAGCTACAGGCTATATACTTGCAGCATGGAATATCAATTTCCTATGGCTGAGCTCATTAGGATTCGTTATCAATTGGTATGGCGACTCGCTTGATGGCACCTTGGCGAGGGTAAGAAAGACCCAGAGGCCAATTTATGGATACTATTTAGACCACACCCTTGATGTTATTAACGAAGTAATTATTTTCGTAGGAGTGGGTCTGTCAGGTTTGATACATCTGGAAATAGCGCTGTTAGCTTTGGTAATGTATCTTTTGTTGACCATAAATGTAATTATGAATGCCCATCTGAAAAAAGAGTTCAAACTGACATATGCAAAGCTTGGGCCTACTGAATTCAGAATTTTAATGATAATTATCAACACCCTGTTTGCATTGATAGCTTCTCTTAGAGAATTCTCACACAGCTTCATGCTATGTGGCAAAGAGTTTACCTTCAGTACTCTTGATTATATCGGAATTGTAATAATTGTTGTACTCTCTCTAATGCATATAACAACTGTCAGGAGTGATATAAAGGGATATGCTAAAATAGACCCTTTGCCAAACCAAGAGTAGAAAGCTTCCGGGAGTATGCTGAAATTTTGACAGTAACGTAATATCATGAAGATACGATGTTTTTTTATTAATTTTGACCCGCTTTTCGGAAATTTCACGGAGCAGAGTTCTTGGTAACCTCTTTAAAAACAAGACTATGGAAAAGAAAAAATATTCCCTGCGCTTTGTCGTGTTCTGTACGCTCTTTTGCGTCGCTCTTATTGCATCGAACCTGTTTGAAATGAAGGTGGTGGATTTCGATTATTTCGCTGTTACCGCCGGTATGCTGATCTTCCCGATCTCCTATATTGTGAATGACTGTATAGTCGAGATATGGGGTTATAAGATGGCAAAGTTTGCCATCATCCTAGCTTTCACTATGAATTTTCTGGTTATGGCTATGGGAGGAATCGCCATTCTGTTGCCTTCGCCGGCCGATTGGGGAGGTGCCGAACATTTTAATGCCGTATTTTCGCTTGCGCCGCGCATTGCTGTTGCCAGTCTTACGGCATTTCTTATAGGTTCGTTTTTGAATGCCAAGGTGATGGATAAGATGAAGCGTATTCATAAGGAGCGGCTCTTTCCACTACGCTCAATAGTTTCAACTGTAGTGGGCGAATGTGCCGATTCGATTATTTTCTTTCCCATTGCTTTTGCCGGAGTATGGCCTGTCGATGAACTTATCAAAATGATGGGGATTCAGGCTCTGTTTAAGACCCTTTATGAGGTCATTTTGCTTCCGATAACGAATAGGGTGGTGCGCAGACTCAGAACAGTCGAAGCATAATAATTGGCTGGTATTTCGAAACACTTCACAGTTAGACTACAATAAGTTTATTAATTGTAAATTCTTTCTAATTAGCATTTTCCGCCCGTTTGCTTTTAGCTTTTGTTAGGTATCGGTGTTAATTTTGAGCTCATTCCGATGCCAAATCAAAAATTGCGTCCTCTGTTATCATTTTAGCAACATTTAATGTGGGAACGAAAAACTTTGAAAATTGCGTTGCTTCTGTTTTTGCAAATAAAACACATCTTGCTGTTCAAGTTGTTATCATTGC
>DDLZ01000113.1 GCA_002340405.1 Bacteroidales bacterium UBA2559 | reverse complement strand
CGGCGACGAAAGGTTCGGACAGGTCTTCATAACCGATGTGGACCGTCACCATATAGACGGTATTCTGGAGGGATTAGGGGTTGATCACAAGATTTTTACAGTCGAAAACGGGAATGTGTTATGAAAAAGAGAAGTACCGAAAGCCTTTCTGATGTGATCAGGCAATATCTGCGTGAGAACGGACTCGAAACTCCGCTTAACGAATACAGAATTATTAAGGCATGGAGTGAGGTATTGGGTCCTGCCATATCGAAATATACGGTTGACCTCAAGATATATAACCAGGTGCTTTTTGCCACCTTATCATCGGCGGTTGTGCGTAATGAACTGATGATGCGGCGTACCGATTTGATAAAGCGGTTGAACGGTCACGTAGGCGCACAAGTTATCACCAATATAGTTCTGCGCTGACAAAAATCTAATTTACAGCCGGGTGTATATAACGGCATTCTTTAGTTTTCGGAAAGGACCTGTACGGCTCTCTGCACAGTGATATCTGTAAGGTTGTAGAATGCCACATAGTCTTCCATGTCAAGCGAATCGTATATTATTGTACCGTAAAGAACACTTTTTATCTGCTTGCGGGCCGGCTCGTTTAATGTATAGTCACGTTTGACGCCATTGTTTTGGGCATAATCATAAAACAGGTTCAGGACATTGCTTCTGTCAAGGTATGCCTCTATTTCAGCAGCAGTTGCCAAGGTTGACATTTCGCTTCGCCGGGAGTCAACAAACCTGAAAGAAAACTTATTGATAAGATTTTTGCTTACAATATCGGCATAATAGTCCGAATAGCCGGTAGTGTCATGCGCCACGAATATATCGGGCATAATTCCGCCTCCGCCGTAAACAATGCGTCCGCTTTTTGTTTTGAATATTTCACTTTCGTCCTGTTTCACGCTGTCAACCGAAAAGAATTCGCCATGTTCATATCTTTTTATAAGGTCCATGGCATAATCCTCATCGGATTCGCCGTAGGGCTTCTGGATGCAGCGTCCCGAGGGTGTGTAGTAGCGCGCCACCGTTATTCTGATACTTGAACCGTCACTGAATTCTATGGGTTCCTGAACAAGACCTTTTCCGAATGAACGGCGTCCCACGATTGTCCCGCGATCATTGTCCTGAATGGCTCCGGCAAATATTTCGGAAGCCGATGCCGATGATTCGTCAATCAGCACCACAAGCGGAGTGGTTGTGTAGTGGCCGTATCCGTTGGCAAACTGTTTGGAAATGCTGCTGCGTGCACCTTTAGTATATACAATAAGGTCGTTTTTGGGCAGGAATTCGTTTACCATCTGTATGGCTGCACCAAGATATCCGCCGGTATTGCTGCGCAGATCAATTATGAGTTTTTTCATGCCTTTGCTGCTCAGTTCGGCCAATCCGGTCATCATTTCGGCGTATGTTGTCTCGCCGAATTTGTTGATCATAATGTAGCCTATGGAGTTTTCAGGTGAAATGATATAGGATGCATCGACGCTTTTTACAGGTATGTCGCCGCGTTCAATGTTGAAATCTATCAATTCGGGTTCGCCGGTACGCATTACACCCACTTTGACCGTGGTTCCTTTGATACCTTTCAGGTTTTTGACTATCTCATTGCTGGGAATCCCTTTTCCTGCAAATACCGAGTCGTTGATGGTAATTATGCGGTCTCCGGCCATGATGCCCACTTTCTCGGAAGGTCCGCCGCGTATGACACTGTTTACCCTTACAGTGTCTTCCTGTACCGAAAACTGTATTCCTATTCCCGAAAAGCTGCCGTGCAGTTCATCATTGCTGTACTGGGTCTCCTCGGCAGGATAATAGGCCGAGTGCGGGTCAAGCTCTCTAAGTATGACGGGCAGTGCCTCATCAATGAGTGAATCTACATCAATTACATCGACATATTTGGTTTCAACAGCCTGCAGAAGTGCATTGATCTTGTTATTTGTACGGAATCTGAGCAGACTCTCCAACGTTGTGTTGTGTTTTTTCCATATGGAAATCACTACCTGACTTCCTATAAAAAATCCTAAAATCAGTATAAACAGTCCCAGAAGGATTTTCTTCAGCTTATTCATTTTTTCTCCTCTAAATTGTTGATTTCAAGGTAAACAACTTCTATCCCGGCACGTTTCAACAGGTCAACCCCGTCAGTAAGTCTGTATTGTTCGGTATATATTACTCTCTTTATTCCGGATTGGATTATCAGCTTGGCGCACTCTATGCATGGCGAGGCGGTTACATAGAGGGTGGCTCCGTCACTGCTGTTCGACGAACGGGCAAGCTTGGTGATGGCATTGGCTTCGGCATGCAGAACATACGGCTTGGAATTGCCGTCTTCATCTTCGCATACATTCTCAAAACCGGTCGGAGTGCCGTTATACCCGTCCGATATTATCATTTGATCTTTTACCACCAGAGCTCCCACTTTTCTACGTTCGCAGTATGAATTTTCAGCCCATATCAGAGCCATCCTGGCATATCTGCGGTCAAGTGCCGCCTGCTTATTATCATCCATCTCTTTTGGTTTGCCTTTGGTATTAGCCTTGAAATTTTTCCAAAGCGTTTATGATTATCTCTTTTCTGCGTAGAACAATAAGTCCCTCTTTTTCCATAAGGTTAAGTTCGCGGGAAACATTCAGGCGGGTCGTATCCATCAGCACGGCAAGATTTTCCATGGTTATTATAAGGCGTTTCATTCCATACTGTATGTCGGAAAACCCCTGTATTAGTCTTATTATTCTGTCACGCAAAGTTATTTCATCAATACTCCAAATGTGCCTATCCGACTGCTGCGTGCGGCTGCTGAGTATATTGAGCAGATTCATGCGGCAAATGTTGTATTTGCCTAACTCGGTATATAGGTACTGTTTGTCCACATTCAGCAGACTGCACTCTTCAAGAGCTCTGTATTCGCGGTTGTAGGAGCCTGTGGCCCCGAACATCGAATAGGGCTCAATAAGGTGGGGCGATTCAATCTTTTCGTGAAAAATAAAACGGCCGCTGCTGCCTTCGCGCGAGCTCTCCACACTTCCTTTTATCAGGAATACGAAGTGGGAACAAACACTGTCTGCCTTAATGATCACTTCTCCTGCCGGATAGTTGACAAAATCCAGCCGTATCTTTTGCAGAAGACTGTTGAAGTCTTTGGTATCCATGCCTTGGAAGAGCGGTAATTGCTTAAGTGTATCGAACATTGGTGAATTCATACTGCAAAGGTAATATTTTTCCTCACTCATAATATTGAATATATTTATAGTTTTACTATCTTTGTGGAAATAGTTATACAATTATTAATTTAATTATGTCAATATGATTAACACGTTATTTCTTGGTATCAGCTTCGAGAATATGGACGGTCTGCTAAAAGCTTTCTGGATTATTGCGTTGGCTGCATCGCTGGTATTTATTATTCAGACGATAATTACGTTTGTGGGACTTGGCACAGACCTGGATGTCGACACGGATTCAGGATTTGATAGCGTCGATACGATTGATGACGGCAGCATGAGCGGTCTCTTCTCTTTCAGAAATCTTATCAATTTCCTTCTCGGTTACGGATGGACAGGCGTACTGCTGTTTGACAACATTTCTCAGAAATGGGTGCTGCAGATTGTTGCCGTTACGGTAGGTCTTATTTTCGTGCTGGCTTTTGTGTTTATGTTCCGGCAGTTGATGAAACTTTCACATGACGGCAGTTTCAAGCTGGAGGAATCAGTCGGGCTCAATGCCGACGTCTATTTGCGTATTCCGGCCTCCCGCGCAGGCAAAGGTAAGGTTCAGGTAAGCGTCAAAGGGTCGGTACATGAGATAGATGCCGTTACTGACAGGGAATCGATGATACAAACCGGTGATAATGTAAAAATAATTAAGGTTTTAGCTAAAGACCTCCTGCTCGTCGAGTGATTTTTATATTTATTAAATAATAACACAATTTAAACCTATGATTAATGACAATTTAACAATTCTGGTTGTAATTGGAGTGATACTCCTGTTCGTACTGTTTGCAACCATCATTCGCAGGTACAGACGCTGTCCATCAGATAAGATCCTTGTTGTGTATGGCAAGACGGGCGGCGGGTCGGCAAGGTGTATCCACGGTGGCGGTAAGTTTGTATGGCCCGTTATCCAGGACTATGCATACCTGAGCCTGACACCTATTTCAATAGATGCAAATCTGACCAACGCCCTGAGCCGTCAGAACATCCGCGTTGACGTTCCCTGCCGATTCACCGTTGGTATATCGACCGAGCCCGACAGCATGAACAACGCCGCCGAGCGTCTGCTGGGGCTTACAGCCGATGAAATTCAGGAGCTGGCACGTGATATCCTGTTCGGTCAGTTGCGTCTGGTTATCGCTACCATGACCATTGAGGAGATCAACAGCGACCGCGACACATTCCTGGAGAATATCTCCAAGAACGTTGAGGTTGAGCTCAAGAAGATAGGTCTTCGTCTTATCAACGTAAACGTAACCGATATCAAGGATGAGTCAGGATATATCCAGGCTCTGGGTAAGGAGGCTGCCGCCAAGGCCATCAACGAGGCTAAGGTTAGCGTGGCTGAGCAGGACAGAAACGGTGAGATCGGTAAGGCCGAGGCCGTTAAGGAGACACGTATCCGTACATCGCAGGCCAACGCCGTAGCCGTACAGGGTGAGAACAATGCCAAGGTTGAGATAGCCAACTCAGACGCATTCCGTCGCGAGAAGGAGGCCGAGGCCAACCGTCTGGCTGTAACAGCCGAGAAGGTTCAGCAGGCCAAGGCTCTGCAGGATGCCTACATCGCTGAGCGTGATGCCGAGAATGCCCGTGCCGAGCGTGAGCGTTCAACCCAGCAGGCCAACATCCTGGTTGCCCAGCAGGTTGAGAAGGACCGTATAATCATAGCCGCCGAGGCTGAGGCTGAGAAACTCCGCGTAAGCGCCAAGGGTGAGGCCGATGCCATATTCGCCAAGATGGAGGCCGAGGCTAAGGGATACTATGAGATCCTGACCAAGCAGGCTGCCGGTTATGACAAGATGGTACAGGCTGCAGGCGGTGATGCCGCAAAGGCATTCATGCTGCTCATGTCAGAGAAGATGCCGGAACTCGTAAAGACTCAGGTAGAGGCTATCAAGGGTATCAAGTTTGATAATGTAACCGTATGGGATTCAGGTAATAATGCTGACGGAAAAGGCTCAACCGCCAATTTCCTGAGCGGACTGTTCAGGTCTGTTCCTCCTTTGGCCGATCTCTTCAATATGGCCGGACTGAATCTTCCCGAATATCTTGCAAAGAAACACGAAGAGCAGATACCGGCGTGTGAGCAGACATCGGAGTGTGAAGAGATGAAAACTGACGAAAAATAGTAGAAAAACGAAAGTCAATTACTGACAAAATTATATATAATGTATTATTAGTGATGCGATAAATTAGTATTTAATTTTTATAACTTATTAATATGTAACGCTTTATACATGTTTTTACTTGTTCACGATTTGAATCGCACTTCGATGCGATAATGTGATTCAACATCGTTTCAAGTTATTAACTACAAATAATTTAAATTGCTCTTTGACATTTCACGATTTGAGGTGAGCGTTTGGTTATTTTTGTGGCTGTCAAAAGCCTAAAATCATGAACCAAGGCAAATATGTTTTCTCCCAAGTAATGGAGTTCTTCCCTAGGTGGGTCTTTGAAAAGGCCGTCAAGAAGTACGCAGGAGACTTTCACGCAAAAAGCCTTAACAGCTACAGCCATTGTCTTCACTTGATGTTTGGCCAAATGGCCGGATGCAAGTCACTGAAGGACATCTCTTTAGTTCTTAAATCTCTTAAGAAGTCTGTATATCATCTTGGTATCCCGACGGCTGTTGATTCTTCATCCTTGTCTAGGGCAAACGAAGTCAGGGATTACAGGATCTTCGAGGAACTCGGCATGTGGCTCATCAATAAAGTACGTCCCATGTACGCAAAGGAGAACATTCCTGATGTTTACCTTCCAGGCTGGGAAATCTTCGCGATTGACTCTACAACAATCCCGTGCAGTATCAAACTGGCTGAATGGGCTCTTGGAAAGTACTCGAAAGGTGGCGTTAAGATGCATACTGTCCTAGACTTGCGTGGAAGTATACCGGAAACCATCTATGTCACGGACAGCAGATGGCATGACAGCAACTTCCTAGATGTGTATGAGCCATACAAATGGGCAATATACACGATGGACAAGGCCTATGTTGACTTCGAAGCCCTTTACAGAATGCAACTCCATAAGACCTACTTCATCACCAGGGCAAAGGACACCATGAAGTATGAGGTAGTTAATACAAACTACAACATCGATGACCTTGCAAGCATTGTCGGGGATCAGATTATTCACCTTTCTGGATATATCAGCGAGAAAAAGTACCCGGAAGACTTACGACTTGTGAAGTTCTACGATGCTGAAAACGATGAGGTAATATCATTTATAACCAACAACATGGAACTTGGGCCACTCGTCATAGCCAACATCTATCGCAACCGATGGCAAATCGAAACGTTTTTCAAATGGATCAAGGGAAACCTGACGGTCAAATTGTTCTGGGGATATTCAGAGAACGCTGTCAAGATCCATCTTTGGGTTGCAATCAGTTCTTACCTGTTGCTTGCCTGGATAAAAGCAGCGCTCAAAAGCCCGCTTACAATCACGGAAGTTTCCAAAGTTGTTGAAGTATCAATCCTTTCCAAGGCTGATATCAGAGAACTTCTGGATGTTCAAATCCCGCTCACTAAAAATCAAAATGTCAATGAACTAGTTATAAACTTTTAAAAAAAATTATCGCATCAGTAGTA
>DDLZ01000028.1 GCA_002340405.1 Bacteroidales bacterium UBA2559 | reverse complement strand
GTAAAAACTCATGACGACAGACCGGACGGATATGAAATAAAATCTATCTTGGAGTTGCTTGATGAAGAGAGGCCGTCCGTCCTGAAAATACAGCTTGAATTGCTGGAGTGGATTTCAAAGTACTGCCTTTGCAGTCCCGGAGATGTTATGAAAGCCGCACTGCCTTCCGGGCTTCGGCCTGACAATACAGCCAACAGTCGCCCGTATAAGCCCAAAACCGAGAGGTTTGTGCGCCTTGGGGCAAAAGCCGTAACCAATGGCAAGGTTATGCCTGAAGAGCTGTTCGATAACAGACAGACAGCCCAAAAGGAGCTCTTCCTGAAATATCTTGAACTGGCGGGCTATGATGAGGGCAAGACAGATCCCCAGCCTGTCACAAGAAGATATCTTGCATCTTTCAGCCGATCGTCATCGGTAATGAACTCCCTGCTGGAAAAAGGTTTGCTGGACTCTTTTGAAGTTGAAACCGGAAGACTTCCCGTCTTTTCGGGAACGACCAGGCCTCCGCTGAAGCTGAGCAGCGTACAACAGGATGCGTTAGATAAGATTCGGTCAGCCTTCCTTAAAAAAAACGTATGCCTTCTGCATGGTGTAACCTCATCAGGCAAGACCGAAATTTACATACATCTCATAAAAGAACAGTTGGAAAAGGGCAAACAGGTGCTCTATATGCTGCCTGAGATTGCCCTTACCACACAGATTATGCATAGGCTGCAGAACGTTTTCGGCAATGAGATGTGCGTATATCACTCAAAATGCCCGGACAATCTGCGGGTAGAGATCTGGAACAGGCAGACAGGCCCCGAACCTTACGGTCTTGTGCTAGGAGCCAGATCGGCGGTCATGCTCCCATTCAGTAATCTAGGGTTGGTTATAGTTGATGAAGAGCACGATTCCAGCTTTAAACAGGAAGACCCTGCTCCGCGTTACCATGGCCGGAACACGGCAATAATGCTGGCTTCACTCTGCGGGGCAAAGACACTGTTGGGAAGCGCCACGCCCTCGCTTGAGAGTTACGCCAATGCCGTAAGCGGCAAATATGGACTTGTCACAATAGCCGAGAGATTTAAAAAGACTGAACCGCCCGTTATTGAGATAGTAAATACGGCCGAACTGCGGAGAAAAAAATATATGAAGGGCATAATGTCGCCACCTCTCATAGAAAGAATATCAAAAGCGCTTGAAGAGAGAAAACAGGTAATCCTTTTCCAAAACAGGCGGGGATATACGGGAACAGTTGAATGTCCCGACTGCGGATGGGTCCAGAAATGTGACTGCTGCGATGTGAGCCTGACATTCCACAAAAACAGAGGAGAGGCGGCTTGTCATTATTGCGGCCGTAGGTACAGCTTGCCTCCAGCTTGTCCGTCATGCGGAGGAAAAGAGTTTAGAGGACGCGGATACGGGACCGAGCGGGTTGAAGAGAGCATAAAAAACCTGTTCCCTCAGGCCAGAACGGCCAGGCTGGATCTTGATTCCGCAAAAAGCGGATATGAGACGATACTGACAGATTTCCAGGAACAAAAAACAGATATCCTCATAGGGACTCAAATGGTATCGAAAGGATTGGATTTCAACAATGTCAGTGTTGTAGGCATCCTTCAGGCCGATTCCATCATAAGTTATCCCGATTTCCGGGCAACCGAAAGGGCCTATCAGCTGATGGTACAGGTGGCGGGGCGGGCCGGACGCAAAGATTCGGAGGGAGTCGTAATTATCCAGACAAAACAGACCGACTCCATGGTCCTGAAAATGGTAGAAAGCGGCAATTGGGACGATTTTTTCAACAACCTGATGCAGGAGCGTCAGCTGTTCAACTATCCTCCTTTCTCACGGCTTATGGCTGTAATTGTCAAATCGAAAACAGCCGAAAAGGCGGAAAGAGCGGCGCAGGAGATAGCCAAACGACTTGCCCGACTGTTCGGACATGAGAGAGTCCTTGGGCCGGATGCACCTTTGATATCCAGAATTCAATCTATGCACATCCGAAAGATCCTTGTCAAATACCCTCTGGATATGCCTATCAACCTTTCCAGAAAAAAGTTTATGCAGGCTGCTTCAGAGACCGAGGCAATAAAAGGACTCATGAACGGAGTCGTGCTCTCTTTCGATGCAGATCCACAGTAGATTCAGGATACTTTATCCTGGTATGATACATAATCTTCAGCTTATCCTTGAATATCTCCTTGATCTTCTGAACATCAAGCCAGTTTAGAGGACTCTCCCTGAAATAACCTTCCTCCACCTGAGTGTCTATAATTCTGTCAACCAGATTGCCGATACTCTCCTCTGTGTATTCCTCCAGACTGCGGGAGGCGGCTTCGACCGCATCGGCCATCATCAAGATAGCGGTCTCTTTGGTACCCGGATTTGGACCCGGATAGCTGAAATTCTCAATATTAATCTCTTCATCCGGATGCTCCTCCATATATTTAAGATAGAAGTAGCGGGCAACGCCTTTGCCGTGATGAGTGGTGATAAACTCACTGACAGCCTGCGGAAGACCATGTTTTTCCGCCAAAACCACTCCCTCACGGACATGATCAGTTATTATTTGCGCGCTCTCCTCGGGGGTCAGTTTGTCATGCGGGTTCACATCACCCTGATTCTCGGTAAAGAAGGGGGGATTCGCAAGTTTACCTATATCATGATAGAGAGCAGCGGTCCTTACCAGCTGAGATCCGGCATGTAGAGCGGTCGCAGCTTCGGCAGCCAATGCCGAAACCTGTATAGAGTGCTGGAATGTGCCGGGAGCTTTTTCGGCCAATTCCCGCAACAGGGGATTGTTGAAGTTGGAGAGCTCTATCAGCGTAACGTTCGAAGTAAATCCGAAAACCTTTTCCACAACAAAAAGTAAAGGATATACAAGCAGCAACAGGAAACAGTTGATTGCGAAAAAGACGAATGGCTTAAGATCCAGATCGGACATAGCCTCCAGGCGGGTCATCTGGACCGCTCCCCATATCAGACAATATGTAAGAAAGATAAGCACTCCGCTCCTTATTATCTGAGAACGTTGGGAAAGTTCTCTCAGACTGTATATACCGGTTATTCCTGCCAAAAGTTGCAGCACAACATACTCATAGGACATCGGTACAAAAAGAGAGGTGGCAAGCACAAACACGGTATAGCTGACAAAAGCCGTTCTGGAATCAAGAAAGATCCTGAGCATCACGGCAAGCATAGTACATGGGATAATAAAAATATTCCATGATGAATATTCAACATAGAGACCGACTCCTACTGCAAATAGAGTGACCGAGCCATAAAGGAAGAGCAGCCTGGCACGTTTCTCTATAATCTCCTTTCTGTAGAGTCTGAGATATATGAAGAGGAGGGTAATTACCAGGACAACGAATAGAGATTGACCGCCCCATGAAAGGAAAAGAAAACGTCGGGAGAGAGTCTTCTCATTCACTTTAGCCAGATACGACTGTATTATCTGATCTTTCTCTTCATTAACTATTTCACCCTTATCTATTATTTTCTGGTCCGCCACCACCATCCCCAGGTAATATGAGATCTGACTTTGCAAAGCCTCAATTTCGGAAGTTGTCCGTTGTCCGTCATAGCTCAAATTAGGGATAATGAATCTCTCCGGATTATGTGACAAGAGAGAGTTACGTTCAATTTCCAAAATATCGGACCCTATCAGCAACCTGTATGCCTCCCTTGTTGTACGGACCGAACGGGCCGGAGTAATGACGGAAGTATTACCGTCATATATATTCAGATACTCCTTTCCCGAGACCAAATCCTCATCGGATATCGAAATTATCCCGGAATTATAGGCCTGTTCAAGACTTTTCCGCAATTTCATATAAGAGTCCCGAGAGATGACATTAAACATACTGTCGTTATAGTAAGCGTCAAAGGCGGACAAAGCTTCATTTTGAACATTTGACAGACGGGTAAAATATGGAGGGAACGACCTTCTGACACTATCTGCCTCGGCTTGCCAAGTTTCGTCACTCTTTTCAATCAAGAAATTGAAAGGAGCGATCAAAACTTCGTATGTCCAGGGTTTGCCCACAGTATAGCTAAAACGCTCCACCCTGTTTTTCGGCATGGAATATACTATCAAGAAAGCAGATAATATGGCCAATAGCACGTGAAAACGGTTGCTGTCATCAGGCGATTTTTCTCTTTTCATAATATCCGGGTTTGTAGTATGAACATGTAAAAATACAATAATTTCATTAATCATAAAAATTGTGTACTTTTGCGTCCGTTACAATAACGGTTTGCAATAATGACTGAAAAAGCCGATAGCCGTCGGATAAGGGTTCGTTTCGCACCAAGTCCCACAGGACCGCTTCATATCGGGGGTGTACGTACGGCACTTTATAACTATCTATTTGCCCGTCAGCATGGCGGAGACCTGATTCTAAGGATTGAAGATACAGACTCCAGCCGGTTTGTCCCGGGAGCCGAAGAGTATATACTTGAGGCTTTCGAGTGGCTCGGTATAAAGTTTGATGAGGGCGTTTCATTTGGAGGTGATTACGGTCCTTACCGTCAGTCGGAACGCAGAGAAATATACCGTAAATATGTAGATATACTGCTTGCATCGGGACGTGCATATATTGCATTCGACACTCCTGCCGAACTGGAAAAAAAAAGAGCGCAGATTGCCAATTTCCAGTATGATGCTTCGACCCGCTCATACATGCGCAACTCACTTACCATGCCGGAAACTCAGGTCAGGGAACTGATTGAGGCCGGGACCCAATATGTCGTCCGATTTCTTGTAGAGCCGGACCGTGAAGTGACGGTAACAGACCTTATAAGAGGTGAGATAACGGTTAATTCATCCGTACTTGACGACAAAGTGCTGTTCAAATCGGCAGACAATCTTCCAACCTACCACCTTGCCAACATTGTCGATGACCATCTTATGGAGATATCGCATGTTATCAGAGGCGAGGAGTGGCTCCCGTCAACGCCGTTACACGTTCTTCTTTACGAAGCGTTCGGATGGAGTGAGACTATGCCCTCTTTTGCGCATCTGCCACTGCTTCTAAAACCCGAAGGCAACGGCAAGCTGAGCAAGCGCGACGGTGACCGATTAGGATTTCCTATCTTTCCCCTGGAATGGCATGACCCCAAAACCGGTGAGATATCATCGGGATACAGGGAAAAAGAGTATCTGCCGGAAGC
>DDLZ01000012.1:3938-9232 GCA_002340405.1 Bacteroidales bacterium UBA2559 | reverse complement strand
CAGGATGGATGAGCCTCACAGGGCTTCGCGTCCGTTTGACCGTTACCGTGACGGCCTTGTGCCGAGCGGCGGCGCGGCTGCCCTTGTGCTTGAGGATTATGACCATGCCGTCAGGCGCGGCGCTCCGATTCTGGCCGAGATACTGGGTTACGGATTCTCCTCGAACGGTACGGGCGGCATTTCGCAGCCCAGTGCCGATGCCTCGGGTCTGGCCATGATACGTGCGTTTGAAGGTTCGGGCATCTCTCCCGATGAGATAGATTATATCAACGCACATGCCACATCAACCCCGCAGGGCGATATGTGCGAGGCCATAGCTTTGGCACGTCTGTTTGAAGGACGCAGAGCCATGATAAGTTCCACCAAGTCCATGACCGGACACGAGTGCTGGATGGCGGGCGCAAGCGAGGTTGTCTATTCCACGCTTATGATGAACAACGGATTTGTGGCCCCCAACATCAATTTTGATAATCCTGACGAATATTCCGCCAAACTGAATATAGTCGCCGAAACCAGGCAGACGGAAATCAGGACCGTGCTTTCCAACTCATTCGGATTCGGCGGTACAAACAGCGCCCTTTTATTGAGGAAAATATAAACCTTTAACTAAGGAGAAAAAGACTCTTTTTAGAATTAATATAAGACCCTTTTTGTTAAGGGAAATATAAACACCTTAACAGGGGAGAGTATAAAACTCTTTTAACAAGGAATTAAGACATGAATCTTTCACTGGCTTTAAAGGAAGCTTATACAAAGGAGCAGTTCAGCGCACCTGACGCTCAGCGTCTAGCTGAATTTATAGCCTGGGGCCCGGTGGTGTTCCAGGTATCGCGTCTGATGATAAAATTTGGGATACTGGACCTTCTGCGCGACAATCCTGAAGGTCTTACGCAGCAGCAGATTGCCGACTCCACCAAACTCTCGCTCTATGCGGTCAAGGTTTTGACCGAAGCATCGCTCTCCATAGGCACTGTTCTGGTTGACCCCGAAACGGAACGTTTCAGTCTTTCCAAGACCGGCTGGTTCCTGCTTACCAATCCCATTACCCGCGTAAACATTGATTTCAACCACGATGTGAACTATATAGGCCTGTTCCGGCTGGAGGAGTCGCTGCTAGAAGGCCGTCCTGCCGGTCTGGAGCATTTCGGCAGTTGGGCTACCGTATATGAGGGCCTGTCACAGCTTCCTGAACAGGTAAAGAAAAGCTGGTTCGGATTTGACCATTTCTATTCTGACTACTCTTTCGCCGAGGCTCTTAAGATAGTATTTGACGGGCGACGGGTTGAGACGCTTGTCGATGTAGGCGGCAATACGGGCCGATGGGCGCTGCGTTGCGTGGAGTACGACGATAAGGTGAAGGTTACCATCATGGACCTTCCGCAACAACTGGAGATGATGCGCAGCCAGACTGCCGGCAAGAAGGGGGCAGACCGCATAGAAGGTTACGGTATCAACCTGCTGGATCCCGATGCGCAATTTCCTGCAGGCCGTCATTTTGACGCAATCTGGATGAGCCAATTTCTGGACTGTTTTTCCGAGGATGAGATTGTAAGCATACTCTCCCGTGCCGCCAAGGCTATGGACAGAGAGACAAATCTCTATATTATGGAGACTTTCTGGGACCGTCAGCGGTTTGAAACGGCCGCCCTCTGCCTGACCATGACCAGTCTCTATTTCACGGCCATTGCCAACGGAAACAGTAAAATGTACCATTCGGAGGCTATGGAGCGGCTGGTTGAAAAGGCGGGTATGAAGGGGGACCGAATCCATGACGGACTGGGTCAGGGACACAGCATTATGGTCTGCTCGCTAAAATAAGAATTAAACAAGAAATTAAATAATATGGAAAGAAGCGAAATTGAAGCCAAGGTCCGCAAATTTATGATTGAAGACCTTGAGATAGATGAAGAGAAGATCAATCCCGATGCCCTTTTGATGAAGGATCTCGGAATAGACAGCCTTGACTTCATTGACATAGTTGTCATTGTGGAGAAGACCTTTGGAGTGAAGATAAAGGGTGAGGAGATGGCCGGCGTGGACACTTTCAGTAAATTCTGTGACTATATAGAGACGAAACTTGGCCGTTGAGATTGAAAAACCTGTAGAATGGAAGGGTAGGACCGACGGTCTGCCCTGGATGATCCGTTCGCTTGTGGCGCTGATGAAGGTTGTTGACCGCAGAGCCATCTATTTTTTGATGGCCTTCATTGTTCCCTTCTATATGCTTTTTAACCGTCAGGGTTACAGGACTATCTACGGTTTTTTCCGTGACAGGTTCAAATACGGACCCTTGAAGTCTTTCTGTATGGTTTATGCTAACCATTTCCGGTTCGGACAGGTCATTGTGGACCGTTATGCCGCTTTTGCAGGCAAGAAGTTCAGGTTTGAGATAGACGGTGAAGAGCTTTTCACGGAGATGATGAATGGCGGGAGCGGATTCGTACAGCTCAGTTCGCACATCGGAAATTACGAGTTGGTGGGTTATAGTCTGACATCGGACAAGAAGAAGATCAACGGACTTTTTTACGGAGGCGAATCGGATGTGATGATGGATTTCCGGCGCAGGATGCTTGACCGGCAGAATGTGGAACTGATTGAGGTTGACACTGCTATGTCGCATGTTTTCAGGATGAATGCGGCTCTTGACCGCGGCGAGATAATAAGCATGACGGGCGACCGTATGCTTGGTTCGGAAAAGTTTTTGGTCTGTCCGTTTTTCGGTCAGGATGCCAGATTCCCGATGGGACCATTCACTCTGGCAGTACGTAAGAATGTTCCCCTGCTTGCCGTATTCTCCATGCGCGGCCGTCGCGGCGTCTATTCGGTCTATGTCAGAAAGATAGAGAGCGACATGTCGCTCTCTTCGAAGGCCCGGATTCACGATGTGGCTTGCCGGTTTGCCCTGTTGCTTGAGGAGACGGTACGCCGTTATCCTGCACAGTGGTTCAACTATTATGATTTCTGGAAGAGTGCCGATGAATGAATTTGAAAAGATAGACGTTAGGGAACTGTTGCCGCAGAGACCGCCCTTTGTGATGGTGGATCGTCTGGAGTATTCCGACCATAAGGTTACAAAGACGGCTTTTAAGGTCAGAGAGGATAATATATTCAATGACGGCGGATATCTGTCAACGGCCGGGATATGTGAGAATATTGCTCAGACATGCGCTGCACGCCTGGGATACATCAGTATATCGTCGGGAAAGCCCGTGCGCGTGGGATTTATCGGGGCGATAAGCAATATGCAGATCAGGCGCCGGCCTGCAACAGGCGATACACTTGTTACCCGGATAACCGTGCTTCAGGAGGTGTTTAACATAACTCTGGTGCATGCCGTTGTCAGCGTGGAAAATGAAACGATAGCCGAAACGGATCTAAAGATAGCTCTTGGTAACGATGAGGCCCAAAAACAGTAGAATTGTGAAGGAACTTAAAGAGACTATACCTTTCAGCGTCAGGTTCAGCGAGGTGGACTCCATGAACATAGTGTGGCACGGTTCATATTCGCTCTATTTTGAGGATGCCCGCGAGGCATTCGGGAAGCGGTACGGACTGGGCTATTTCGACATATTCGGTAACGGTTATTACGCCCCGCTTGTGGAGCTGTCGTTCAACTACAAGAGGCCTATAAAATACGGCATGAGACCGGAAATAACAATCGTTTACCGACATACCGATTCGGCTAAGATTGTCTTTGATTATGAGATAAGAGATACGGTTTCGGGCGATATTCTGGCTACCGGCCATTCGGTACAGGTTTTTATGGATATGCAGTATCAGCTTGTCTGGGCTAATCCTGAATTTTACGAGGAGTGGAAGCAAAAATGGACAGAGTGATACGTTGCATAGCCGACAGTGTGGTTTCGCCGCTCGGTCTGACATCGGCGGAGAATTACCGTAATGTCAAGGCCGGACGCAGCAAACTGTTGCGGTATGAGACGATGGGTAACGTGAGTACCCCCTTCATGCTGTCACGCATAGACCGTGCAGTAATCGATGCTCTCTGCCGTGAGCTCGGAATACCCTGCAAGGATTACACATTCTTTGAGAAGATGCTGCTTGTCAGCAGCCTGCAAGCCGTAAGAGAGTCGGGAATAGAGGCTTCATCAAACAGGGTGCTGTTTGTTATATCCACCACTAAGGGCAACGTGTCGCTTCTCGATGCCGGTAATGACGATTTCCCTGAAGAGAGGGTGCTGCTTGGCAAATCGGCCGCACTTGTGGCAGAATTTTTCGGCAACCCAAACACTCCCATAACGGTCTGCAATGCCTGTATTTCGGGCCTGTGTGCCCAGATTGAGGCTATGCGCGCCATTCGCAGCGGCCGTTACGACTGCGCCGTGGTGGTGGGGGCCGATGAGCAGTCGCCTTTCATAATATCGGGATTCCTATCGTTAAAGGCTCTGACCGACACTCCCTGCCGTCCTTTTGACAAAGAGCGCAAGGGGCTTAATCTGGGCGAATGTGCCGCCGCTGTCGTATTGCAGGCATCGGACATTGCCCCGACTGCCGGATGGACGCTCGAATGCGGAGCCGTAAGGAACGATGCCAACCATATATCGGGACCTTCCAGAACGGGCGAGGGGAGCTGTCTGGCTCTTGAATATACGCTGAAACAGTGCCGCAAAGAGGAGCTGGCATTCATCAATGTGCATGGAACCGCTACTTCGTTTAATGACGAGATGGAGGCCATAGCCATATACCGTGCCGGCCTGATTGACGTGCCGGTCACAGGACTTAAAGGATATTACGGACATACTATGGGCGCTGCCGGAATATTGGAGAGCATAATCTCAATGTATGCGGTTAGAGACAATACGGTGCTTGCCACACGCGGTTATTCGGTTCCGGGCGTAACATATCCTGTAAATGTGAGTTCGGAAAACCGCCTGACTAATGGAAATAGTTTTATTAAGCTGCTTTCGGGCTTCGCCGGATGCAATGCCGCTCTTTTATACAGATACCGTAAATCATGACATCTATGGAAAAGAGCAGGCTTGACTATACGATTATAACCGACACGTTTGTTTCGGTGAACGGCCGTCTGCTGGAGCATGAGTCGAAAGGGGGTGCCATGCTGACCGAACTCTACCGCGCCCATGTGGGCGATTGGCCTAAGTTCTTCAAGATGGATACCCTGAGCAAAGTGGGATTCCTGGCATCGGAACTGCTCCTAAAAGAGTGCAGTGGGGTGGAATCTGCACCCGAAACCGCCTCCGCTTCCAACCGCGGCAACGTTCACGGCAGCGTCTCCGACAGGGTTTCCGATGGCGCTAAAAGAGCCTCCGATGCCC
>DDLZ01000012.1:727-3928 GCA_002340405.1 Bacteroidales bacterium UBA2559 | reverse complement strand
GCCGACCGTAACTATCAGGAAACCATACAGTTCGCTGACAACTATTATCCCAGTCCGGCGCTCTTTGTATATACTCTGCCCAACATTGTGACAGGCGAGATAGCCATACGAAACCGCTATCGCGGAGAGACTTCGTTTTATGTTTTGGACGGGTATGATGCTCAGAGTATGGCATTTCATATACGGTGCGCATTTCAGGACAGCGTGACCGACAGCGTACTTGCCGGATGGGTGGACAGCAGCGGCAATGAAGACTTCCGCTCCTTCTTTATTCTTGTGGATAGGGGAGCAGCCGCAGCGCCCGGAATGTTGGAAAATGAGATAATGAAAATAATGGATAAACTTAAATAAAGAACAGACTAATGGAAGAGATGATTCTTAAACTGAAACAGGAGATTATTGAAGTTTTGAACCTTGAGGATATAACCCCTGAGGATATTGACAACGACGCTCCTCTGTTTGGCGAGGGTCTGGGACTGGATTCTATCGATGCGCTTGAGCTTATAGTCCTTATGGAGAAGAACTACGGCATCAAGCTGCAAGACCCTGCCAAAGGCAAGGAGATCTTCAAGTCCATCAACGTGATGGCTGAATATATTCAGAAGAACCGTACCCGATAATGGCTCAAAACAGATCAGTATCAATTACAGGCTTTGGCATTGTGAGTGCCATAGGTGTAGGTAAACAGGAGACTCTTGACTCGCTGCTTTCAAACCGTACGGGCATAGGCCGGCTGAAATATCTGAAAACCGTACATACCGAATTTCCGGTGGGCGAGGTAAAGCTGTCCGATGAAGAGATGGAGCGTATCCTGGGCATAGCGCCCGGTACCCCTGCCACGCGTACGGCACTTATGGGCATGCTTGCCTTGCACGAGGCTCTCTCCGACGCCTGCCTTGGGCGCGGCGACCTGCTTCAGGCAGCGTTTCTCAATGGCACCACAGTGGGAGGCATGGATAAGAGCGAGCAGTATTATACTGATTTTATTGAGAATGACACACGCAACGAATATATAAAGAGTCACGATTGCGGCTCCTGTTCTGAGATGACAGCCGACAGGTTTGGCCGTTTCAGATATATCACAACCATTTCGACCGCCTGCTCATCGGCAGCCAATGCCATAGCGCTTGGAGGCGATATGATTCGTGCCGGACGGGCCGATATTGTTGTGGCCGGAGGGAGCGAATGCATAACGAAATTCCATCTGAACGGATTCAATTCGCTTATGATCCTAGACCGTGAGCTGTGCCGTCCGTTCGATGCAACGCGTGCCGGCCTGAATCTTGGCGAGGGTGCTGCATATCTGGTACTGGAATCGGATGAATCGGTCCGTAAACGGGGTGTGAAGCCGATTGCGCTGCTCTCGGGTTACGGTAATGCCTGCGATGCTTATCATCAGACTGCATCATCGCCTGACGGCGAAGGGGCATATCTGGCCATGAGCAGGGCTTTGGCCGATGCAGGACTTGCGCCGGCCGATATTGACTATGTAAATGCCCACGGCACCGGTACCCCGAACAATGACGTCAGCGAGAGTCAGGCCATGATACGGCTGTTCGGTGAGAACATGCCGCCCGTGTCGTCGGTAAAGTCAATGACGGGACACACTACAAGCGCATCGGGCTCGGTCGAGGCGGCTATCTGCATACTTGCGCTCCGTAACGGCTTTGTCCCCGTCAACTACGGATGGACGAACCCTATGGACGACGGTATTGTGCCCAATATGGAGCTGAAACCTTCATGCAGGTTGCGCAATATACTTTGTAACGCATTCGGGTTCGGCGGTAATGATTCATCGCTTATACTAACGGCAACAGATTAAAGTTATGCTTCAAGAGAGTAGGGTAAACGTTCTTTCAGTCAAGCAGATATCAATTCAAAAACCGCTTACTGAAGAGTGGATGACAAACCCTGAGATCCATACGGAAAGTTTTGTCCGCGCCATTGACCCGGATTTTCGGCAGTTCATATCGGCAGGCGATGCGCGGCGTTTGGGCAAACTGCTTAAGAGGGCGCTTGCCACATCGTTGTCGGCGCTTCATGAGGGCGGAATAACCAATCCCGATGCCATTATAACCGGCACCGGATTTGGAAGTGTGGAGAGCACCGAACTGTTTCTGGAAGCCATGATCCGTGATGGCGAACAGATGCTTAAACCCACTTGGTTTATGCAGTCAACGCACAACACTGCCTCGTCGCTGATAGCTATCCACACTCAGAGCTACGGCTATAACTCCACCTATACGCAGAAAGGCCTCTCCTTTGAATGTGCCCTGTATGACGCATGGCTTCAGTTCGGTTTGGACAGGATCAGCTCGGCTCTTGTCGGCGGCCATGACGAAATGACTCCCGAATTTGCAGGTTTTATGCGCAAGGCCGGTCACCTGCTTGAAGGGGAGATATGCAGTGAGGCTGCCGTCTCGGCGCTGCTCTCCACTCGCGAACAGGAGGGAACAAAAGCCCTTTGCACAGTCGCCGGAGTAGAAATTTTGGACAGTCCGGACGCTGAGACACTGGACCATGCTGTCCGTTCCATGATTGCCGGCAATATTCCCGATGCAGTTATGACGGGAATGAGCGGCAATGCAACAAACGACGGTTATTATCATTTCCTTAAGAAGAGTCTGCCGGAGGTTCCTTTGCTTAGGTATAAGCATCTGTTCGGCGTGAATTTCTCTTCATCGGCCATAGCTTTTTATGCTGCCGCAAACTGTCTTGGAAAAGGCTTTATACCGCCTGTGCTGACCTTGACCGGAGAATCCGTGTCGTGCAGCAAAGGAATACTTTTGATCAACGCCGTTGAAGGACGGCACTATTCAGTCATTTTACTTAAACCTCTATGTGGAAAACTTTGATACCTCTGTCCCTGTTACAGAGTTTTATGCTGGCCTCGGGGCAAATGATGCTCAAACTGGCCTTAAAGAAGATGGGTCATTATACCGGCGTATTCCAGTTCTTGGCAAATGAGCTGGGCAACTTCTGGTGGTACGGATGCGGCATGTTCCTGACATCGGCCGCCCTCTTGTGGATGCATATTCTCAAAAACTACCCGTTCAGCATAGCCTATCCGCTCAGTTGTCTGAGTTTTGTCTTCGGAATGTTGGGCGCATGGATTTTCCTGGGAGAGACTATTCCCGCCATACGCTGGGTAGGAATAGCGTTAATTCTGCTGGGCGCCGTATTCATTGCAAAATAAATTAA
>DDLZ01000012.1:0-692 GCA_002340405.1 Bacteroidales bacterium UBA2559 | reverse complement strand
TATCTCTGTTTTACCGCCGATGAAGCGGGTTATGTAAGATTAAGTGTGACCGGCAGTATCACCGCCAATATTCAGAATTCAGACCTGCACGGACGGTGTCAACTGGACTGCCTACACCTTTGGTACGGATATTAATCTTGCGGCAGGCGATAGCGTCTATTTCAAAGGCAATTACCAAGGAATTGATAATGCTAATTATGCCGGATTTGTAATGTCAGGAAAGATAAGGGCCTCGGGTAATATAATGACACTTACCGATGGTAATAACCCGACACTTTCGCTTGCCGGCAAGGACTACTGTTTCTACAGGCTATTTTACAACTGTCAAGCCTTGATCAGTGCTCCGGTGCTTCCCGCCGCTACATTGGCACCTTCCTGCTACCGGTCCATGTTCGAAGGCTGTACGGGCATCACGCTTTACGAAGACGGAACCGGCCCGACCTGGGGCATCCCTGCCGGCGCACAGGCCGTATCGGACTGGAACACCGATATGCTCGCCGGTACCGGCGGCACCTTCACCGGCAACCCGGTCATCGGTACCGACTACTACTACACTCCGTTGCCCGCGTCCGTCGATGTGACTATCAACGGAATTGAGCTTTATGAATCCGGCTCAAGCGGCGAGGGGTGGACGTATGTCTTGCCAACGCTTACGCTTACGAACGCGGGGCCGTTCCCGATTTCGGGCACCA
>DDLZ01000125.1:16071-29633 GCA_002340405.1 Bacteroidales bacterium UBA2559 | reverse complement strand
CCAAAGCCTGACCGGCTTCAACGCCGCTTCCATAACGTTTTCCTATAAGCTGTCCTATACCGAACTGAAAGATACAACAAATAAGTGATACTATTGCCATTCCGACAAGAGTCCATATCCCTTCATCGCTTTTTATTATGGCACGGGTGCTCATCAAGATTGCTAGCATCAATGCCACGCTCCAAAGATAAAAAGAGAGATCCAGGTGCGATCCGACCCAGTCGTGAAACGCAGGCATGAGATATCGGATTGTCCAGGCAACCAGACAGGGCAGAATGAGCAGCGGAAAGACCTTTCCAATAATGCGCAGGAAAGCTCCCATAAAGGTTATTTCGGCCGATGGATAGAGTAATGGTATGGTGAGAGGCACCAGTATGGCTGCTGCAAGATTGATGATGACCGTATAGGTGACCACCTGAGCCATGTCACCGCCAAGCCGATGGGTCACCACGGCGCAGGCCGTAGCGGTGGGGCATATTATACAGAGCATGCCGGCCTCGAACATCAGACGGTTCCTAAGTATCCATGCGCCGAGGACTCCGTTGCTGTGCAGGGCATAAACAACGGCGCTACATAGGGTCAGATAGACCACAGATTGTACAAGGAGATTCCTGATATGCCATTTTTTCGGTTTGAGCTGTCTTGGGTCTATCCTGCAGAAACTTATGAAAAGCATTAGGAACAGCAGGATAGGCTGTGTCCTGCGGCAGATGGTTTCAAGTACGGGCCCTGCCTTATGTATGGCAGGTATGTTCATATAAATAAGATATGTTCCTGCACCGGCAATCATGCTTATGACGAGCATACGCTCTTTGAGAAACTTCACAAATCTGCTGTCCATGCCTGTTTGGCGATAATACTCAAAAGATAATCCGGTTTATTCCGGATTTTGCAATCAAAGATACTTTTTAATTCCGATTTCCGTTTTATCTTTGCTAAATAATAGATGTTAACTATGAAAAAAGCCGACTATTTTCTATTATCGGCGTTATTTTTGCTCTTGCCGGCAGGATGTGATTCACGCGATGATCTCAGCGTGAACAGAGAATACAGACTCGATTTTTCATCGGACACGGTGCGGTTTGATACTCTTTTTTCGACGGTCTCTTCGGCAACGGCATCTTTTATGGTCTATAATAACAGCAACCTTAATTGCCGGAGTTTGGAGGTCTCCTTGGCCGGAGGCGATTCAAGCCCGTTCAGGATAAATGTTGACGGGGAGGGCGGAACCACCGTTAGCGGTCTTGAAATAGAGGCCGGCGACAGCCTCTTCTGTTTCGTTACCGTAAATATACCGGACGACGGGCAGACTCTTCCTTTTATGGTTGCCGATTCCGTGATTTTCAGGTTTGAGTCCGGTGGTGTACAGTATGTGCAGCTCAGGGCCTGCGGCCGTAACGCCCTGTTCCTGCATGGCCGGCGGATCACCTCCGATGAAACTTTCAATTCGGATCTGCCTTATCTAATCTATGACAGCCTTTATATTGCCCCGGGCGTCACCCTGACCATAACTCCCGGTACTGAGCTCTATTTTCATCAGGGAGCCGGTCTTGTGGTCGAGGGAAGGGTCCTGGCCGAAGGCACATCGGACAGCATGATAGTAATGCGCGGCGACCGTCTGGACCGCCTGTTTGAGGACCTGCCTTACGACCTTTTATCGAATCAGTGGGCAGGTATCAGGCTGGGTTCCGGCAGCTTTGGGAACCTCTTCTCTTATTGTGACATACATGGCGGTGAATACGGTATCGTTGCCGACAGCAGCGGTGTTGATTCCCTTAAGTTCGGCATGGCATCATCCATTGTACATAATGTATCGGGCAATGGCATCCATACCGTAGGCTCGCGCATAACCGTAGCCAATTCGCAGATCACCAATGCCGGGGGACACTGTGTCGAGATTGTCGGCGGCAGCGCCGAATTCAATTTCTGCACCATAGCCGGATTCCCGCTTTGGTGGGCCGGTGGAGCGCCTGTCTCGCTGAGCAACAGCCTTAATGGAAGTTTCTTTCCTCTTATCAAAGCGGACTTCAGGAACTGCATCATAACCGGATACCATAAGGAGTCAATTACCGGTATTCTGCATGATTCCATTCCGGGTTTTCCGGCAGGGACCGTCAGCTCTTACTCTGTCAGCCATTCTCTTCTTATGACTTCCGATACGCTTAACAGCCGGTTTGAGAAAGTGGTCTTTGAACAGATAGGAGACGAAGGATCCGGCCTTGCCAATTTTCACAACAACGGTCTGGTAGATAGTTACAGGTCGGTTTTCAGACTCGATTCGCTCTCAAAGGCACGCGGCATAGCCGACACGCTGTCGGCAAAGCTCTGGCCTGCCGATCTGGCCGGAGTACGGCGTCCTCTGCATGGAGCCGATGCCGGCTGTTTCCAGTTTGAACCTTCAAATTAATGTTATAAACCCCATAAAAAACCCATGAGAAACGTTTTTTTACTTTTTCTTTTTTTTCTTCCTGTTTCCCTCTCGGGGCGGGAATATATCACAGTGATGTTCTATAACACCGAAAATCTGTTCGATACGACCGATGACCCGGACAAGGATGACGATGAGTTTACTCCCGATGGCAGCCGGCGCTGGACGAAGAACCGTTACTGGAATAAGATAGGCAACATTTCAAAGGTAATTGCCGCGGTCAATGAAGATACGGCTCCCGATATCATCGGATTGTGTGAGGTTGAGAATGATTCGGTAATGATAGATTTAACGTTGCGCTCTCCCTTGCGCCATCTTGGTTACCGTTATATAATGACCGAATCGGCCGACACCAGAGGGATTGACGTTGCGTTCATGTACAGACGCTCTTCGCTCGGGATAATAGGATATGAATCTCTGCCGGTAGACCTGACCTATCTGAGTCCAAGGCCTACACGCGATATTTTGCATGTGACAGGACGAATTCCCAATGGGGATACCATTGACTTTTATCTATGTCACTGGCCAAGCCGCACGGGCGGTGTAGAGGNNAGACGGAGCCTTTGCGAATGCGGGCAGCTGCAACACTCCGCCATTCGGTTGACAGTCTGTTTGCGGTCCGTCGCAAGCCATACGTCGTTATTATGGGTGATTTGAACGGCGGTCCGGACTCACCCTCTATTAGAGAAGGACTTGGTGCTGTTGAGAAGAGCCGTGGAAAAAAATTCGATGACAGGGAACTTGTTACGATGATGGATGATACTGAAGAAGGAAGTTACCGTTATCAGGGAGAATGGGACAAATATGACCAGTTTGTCGTCTCCGGAAGTCTGCTTAACGGCGATGGATTTTCATCGGTTACCGGGGTCTCTCTCTTTTCAGCCGATTTCATGCTTGAGGATGATGAAAAGTTCGGCGGACGTAAACCTATGCGGACCTACAACGGTTACATCTATCAGAACGGGTTTTCCGACCATCTTCCGATTCTACTTTTTATTGAGTTTTGATTTTGTGCTTGACAAATAAACATTATCTTTGATACCGTTAACCGTGTGTTTAGATAATTTTAACCAATTAATAATATGAAAATGAGAAAGTTTAAGAAGATTGAACTGCTTGCAGTCTCTGTTTTGATAGCTCTGCCAATCAGTGCGAAAAAGAAGATCCCATTGGTTTATGACCAGGAATTTACCGGTGCCGGTTATGCTGCTCCGGCATTCCCCACTGTTGACGAGTCGCCGGCAATACCAACCTTGCCAAACCCGTTCGAATTTTCGAACAGCAGTAAAAAGGTGAAAAAATTCAAAGACTGGTCAAAACGCCGTTCCGAAATTATCCGCGAGTTGTATCACTATGAGGTAGGCGAGAAACCTATGGTGGCCCGTGAGAACATTCAGGCTACTCTTGAGGACAACACCCTTACGGTTATAGTTACCATTAACGACAAGAGCCTTACATTAACTTCGAGAATAACCTATCCCGAGGGTGACGGCCCATTCCCGCTCATGATAGGTATGTCCAATATCAGTTTGCCGCGTAATTTCTTCTCGGACCGCAATATTGCCACCATGAACTTCAATATGAATCAGGTCATGGCACACCAGCAGAAGCGCGGCAGCGAGCCTATCAATAAGATTTACCCCGAGCTTGTCGAAAATGGAGCCTATTCCATGTGGCCCTGGGGCGTGAGCCGCCTAATAGACGGTTTGGAAATTGTGGGTGCAGCCAGCAAGATAGATATGGCGCATATCGGTGTGACCGGATGCTCATACGCCGGCAAGATGGCTCTCTGGTCAGGTGCATTTGACGAGCGAATCGCTCTTACCATTGCTCAGGAGCCCGGTGGCGGCGGCGCTGCCGCATGGCGTGTCTCCGAGACTCTCGGTAATGTGGAGACTCTCGGCAATACCGACAATCACTGGTTTATGGAGAAGATGTGGGACTTCAAGGGTGAGAAGACGGCCAATCTGCCTATGGATCACCATGAGCTCTGTGCTCTGGTATGTCCGCGTGCCCTTCTCGTTCTGGGTAACACCGATTACGAGTGGTTGGCCGATGAGGCTGCTTATGTATCATGTGTAGCTGCCCGTGAGGTCTGGAAAAAGTTCGGAATAGAAGACCGTATGGGATTCTCCATACAGGGCGGTCACGGTCACTGCCGGCTCCCTGAGAGTCAATATCCCGAAGTCGAGGCCTTCATAGACAAGTTCATGCTCGGCAAGGAGGATGCCAACACCATTATAATGCATGTTGACGAGACATTGATCGATAAGGAGGTCCAAAAATGGATCCCGTGGGCACAAGTTGATTTTAAATAACTAATAAACACAGTTAATGCTGGCAGCTTCAATTTGATACTCCAATGTTGTAGGCTGTCCGTTAAATTTAAATAGGGTGGGTAGAAACGCTGTTCGCACCATTGCTCCCGCATTATATCTGATTCCCAGTCTGCTGGGTGAGATTCCTGTGGAGCAGGTGCTGCCTCAGTATAATCGTGATTTGATTATCGGCATACGCCACTTCATTGTGGAGGATGTGCGTACGGCACGCCGTTTTCTCAAACAGGTAGAGGGCAGCATAGATATAGAGCAGCTTACCTTCTACACTCTCAACAAGCATACCAAGCCTGATGAACTGGCTGGTATGCTTGTTCCTTTAGAGCAGGGTGAACCGATGGGTGTTATATCGGAGGCGGGCTGTCCGGCAGTGGCCGATCCGGGATCCGATGTGGTGGCCATAGCACAGCGCAAAGGGTTGCGCGTGGTGCCGCTTGTAGGTCCGTCAAGCATAATCCTGGCGCTTATGGGGTCGGGGTTCAACGGACAGTCTTTTGCCTTCAACGGCTATCTGCCCATTGAGCAGGAGGAGCGTATAAAAGCCCTCAAAAAGCTTGAGTGGAAGGTTTACAACGAAGACCAGACTCAGATCTTTATGGAGACTCCGTACCGTAACGGCAAGATGATAGCCGACATACTTAAGGCTTGCAAGCCGCAGACGCGTTTGTGCATTGCCTCAGGTCTGACCACCCCCGATGAGTATATCCGTACCCTGACCATTAAGCAATGGAAGGAACAGATACCCGAGTTGGGTAAAGTTCCCTCCATTTTTCTGATCTACAAGTAGCCCTTTTATATACTATACCTCTGAATCCTGACGGCTGACAGTTGACGGCTGACAGTTGACGGCTGACAGTTGACAGCTGATGGTTGACAGTTGATGCAGTATAACCAAAGTCTTATAGATTCTCTTCAAAGAAACGGATGATCCTGTTGAAGAGGTGCAGGCGATAATTTCTGCCGGTTATGCTATGCTCCTTGCCCGGATATATCTGCATATCAAAATCTATTCCTCTGTTGACAAGAGCATCGATATATGAGGCGCTGTTGCTGAAGAAGACGTTGTCATCGTTCAGTCCGTGGATAATTAGTACCTTGCCGTGCAGCTTGTCTATGCGGTTGATGGCCGATGCTTCGGCATAACCGTCGGCATTCTCCTTGGGTTGCAACATGAAGCGTTCGGTGTAGGGGGCATCGTAATAGCGCCAGTCCGTTACCGGAGCCACAGCTACGCCGCATTTGAATACGGGTGTACCCTCACTCATTGCCATAAGGGCGTTATATCCTCCGTAACTCCAACCCCAGATAGCTATGCGGCCGGCATCGGCCCAAGGTTGCGAACCGAGATATTTGGCGGCAGCCACCTGATCCTGACTCTCCAATACTCCTAGACGCTTGTATGTCTGCTTCTTGAAATCGGCTCCGCGACGGCCTGTGCCGCGTCCGTCAACCACCGCCACTGCATAACCTTTTTTGGTCATAAGAGCTTCTAATGTGCCGCCGGGGTAAAATCCGGCGCCCCACTCATTGATCATCTCATTCGAGCCGGGGCCGCTGTACTGGTATAGTATGATGGGGCAGGGGTGTTCAGACGACGCATTATCGGGTTTGACCAGCCATCCATACAGAGTGGTGCCGTCAACTGTTTGGAAAGAGAAGAGCTCCTTTTCAGGTAATTTCAGGCCGGTAACAGTAGAAGCCAGTCCGGAATTATCTTCAACCGTCTTCAGGATTTTACCGTCCGAGTTGTTAAGGGTTATGCACGTGGGAGTCTCCATATCGGACCAGGAGCTTATGAAATATTTGTAACCGGTGCTGAAGACGGCATGGGCAGTACCTTTCTGTGGGGTAAGAGCTGTTTTCCTGCCTCTGCCGTCAATTTTCCAGACGGCGCAGTCATACATGCCGGATTCATTGCTCTCGTAATATACGGTGCCGCTCTTGGCATCGTATCCGTGCAGAGCCAAGACATCGAAATCACCCTCGGTAATCTGTCTCTGAAGTCTGCCGTTCAGGTCATACAGATAGAGATGGCGGTGTCCGTCGCGTTCGCTCTGCATGATGAAGCGGTCCCCGAAAAACTTTGTCCCCATATATACGAATTCATCAATGTAGCGGCTGTCATCTTCACGCAGAATCATTGTACAGACAGTTGAGCGGGGGTTGGCCGAGAAAATCTCAAGTCTGTTCTGACTGCGGTTCAGAGTAAAAACCAGCAGATTGTTAGCCTCGTTTTCGACAAACTGTATGCGGGGAATATAACAGGTGCTGTCAATTTTCAGATCCATATCGCGTATGACGGAGCTTTGGATATCGAACGAGTGGACCGATACCTTTGAATTGGCGGCGCCTGCCGTGGGGTACTGTTGCGGTTTGTAAGTGAGAAGTTCCTGTGAATAGGTTCTATTATCGGGAGTTGTGAGGAACAGGGGCAGATTGTAGCTTTCTACATGCGATTCGTCAAAACGTATCCATCCTATCATGCGGCTGTCGGCGCTGAAACAGAAGGCGCGGGTGAATCCGAACTCCTCCTCATAGGCCCAGTCGGGTATGCCGTTCCGTATCTTTCCGGGCTCACCGTCTTTTGTCACTCTGACCTCGGCATTATTGAATAACATCTTGACTAAGAATATATTGTTGTCACGCACAAAAGCTATGTTATGACCGTCGGGAGAGTATGCGGGGACCTGTTGCGGGCCGCCTTGTGAGAGCGGATCAATACGGTTGTTACGTATGGTGAAAATGTAATATTCGGCCGTGAATGAGCGGCGGTAGATCCTTTTTGTGGCGGTCTGGATCAAAATTGTCTCTTCCGCAGGGGAGAGAATGAAACCGTCAAAACCAATCAGCCTGTCACCCTTGACATTGCTCAGATTGAGAATGGTGTCGGTAACCTCTCCTGTTTTGAAAGAACGTTTGAGTATCAGCCTGCCGCCTTCGCTGCTCAAATAGTGTTCCCCATCGGCCATTGGAGTGACCGATATGGAACCTCTGGCCGAAAATCTGCCATCGATAATGTTTTCAAGATTAAGTGAAATCTCTTGCGCTGCCGATATGATTGCAAATATCATAGAAACAGCCAATAAGCATATTTTTTTCATATCCGCTCGTTTTATCTTTTTTATTAATTCCCCGTGAACGGCTCTACGCGTTCCTTGAGTTTTTACCTAATTTATTTAGTTATTCTACGGAACGTTTCTATGTGTTCCTGTAGGTCTTTTCCTGTTTTTATTCATCCAATATCCCTTTCCCCTGACGTGTTATCTCCGGTATGCCGTTAACACAGTAAACTATTGTGGAGAATTGATATCCGCCGATGCCGCCGTTTATGACAATGTCAACCTCATCGCCCAGAGCTTCATTTATCAGTTCGGGGTCGGTAAGGTAAGAAATATCTTTGGATTCATCGTAAGGAATAGTAGTGGAGAGCAATGGGGCGTCAAGTTGGCGGCATATCTCTCTTGTTATGCTGTTGTCAGGCACACGGATCCCCACCTCCTTACGGTTGCTGAATATTTTGGGCAGACGGCTGCCTGCGCTCAGTATAAAGGTAAATGGGCCCGGCAGATTACGTTTCATGGTCTTGAACGTAGCGTTGTCAATCTTTACATACTGGCTAATGTCGCTCAGGTCATAGCAGATTATTGAAAAACGGTGTTTCTGCGGATTTATGCCCTTTAATCTGCAAATACGTTCAATCGGACGCTCCTTGAGCGCATGGCAACCCAAAGCGTATGTGGTGTCGGTAGGAAACACTATAACACCGCCTCCGTTCAGGACATCCAGTACGCGGTCAATATCGCGCTGACTGTTGTTCTTTTCATACAATCTTATCATCATAATGCTTTATCCTTTATATAATCTGTTATACCGGAAACATCATCAGGGTTAAACCAGCGCGTTTCGGGGTCCCGTTTGAACCATGTCATCTGTTTACGTGAATATATTCGCGTATTTTGCTTTATCTTTTCAATGGCGAACTCCATAGTCCAGGGTTCCCCGTCATGTGTCAATGCTCCGTCCATCCATTTAAACAGCTCTTTATAGCCTACCGTATTCAGAGAATTGAGTCCTTTTTTGGGATATACCCGCCGGGCTTCGTCAATCAGTCCCTTTTCAATCATTTGGTCAACCCTGCGGTTAATCCTTGCGTAGAGCTCCTCGCGTGGTCTGGTCAAACCTATTTTTATTATGTTAAAAGGTCGCTCGGCTCTTCTGCCGGTACGCAGTTCGGAGTAGGGACGGCCGGTCATATGGCATATTTCAAGAGCATGCAGCACGCGTCTGAAGTTGCGGAGATCAACCTGGTCGTAGTAAACGGGGTCCAGTCGCTTTAGTTCGCTGACCATAGATTCCAATCCCTCATTCCGGTAACGCTCCATAATCCGGTTTCTGATACTCTTGGATACGGTTGGCAATCGGTCAATCCCGTAACACAAAGCATCTATATACATCATGGAACCTCCTGTCGCTATTATAACTTCATGTTTTGCGAATAGAGTGTTTAATAGCGAAATAGCCTGTTCTTCGTATAAAGCTGCACTATAATAGTCCTCAAGTCGGAGGTTCCCTATAAAATAGTGCTTAACCTTATCGGTTTCAGCTTTTGTGGGTGCAGCCGTTCCGATGGGAATCTCAGCAAACATCTGTCTTGAGTCGGCCGATATTATCGGTGAGTCAAAAAGACCGGCCAAGGTCAGGCAAAGTTCCGTTTTCCCAACGCCGGTCGGTCCGAGTATGACTGCAAGGCTCTTCACTCAATACAGGTCATCCAGCGTGTCTATACTGATATCGGCTTCAGCGTCGGCGCCTCCTATAGAATATCCGTCCTGATCAAGTTCACTTGAATCGAACCCTTCATCGCCATAGAAAGTTTCATCGGTCTCAATGCCCGATATCGTTTTTGATATTTCGTCAAAATCTATGGTCTGTTTCGGCGGTTGTCCGCCTTTTTTGCTACAAATGGCCTTATCCAGGTTCTTTCCGGTTATTATCTCCTTGAGCTCAATGAAAAAGCAGCGTTCAGTCAGAGGGTCAAAGATATAAATAAGACGCTGTTTTTCCTCTTCGACAAACTCTTCAATAGGAGTTTCAGCCATTACCAAATTGTCATATTCCGAACTGGTGTGCATCTCTACGCGGGTTATCTCTTCACATTTTTCCCAGTTATGTTCACATATGAAGAATGAGGTCAGTTGGTCATCAGGATATTCCACCGATTCAAGAATGGCATTGCTCAGGTCCAAAAAAGTAGCCGATGAACTTATTTGGATCTCTCTGAAAAAGTCATCGACTTCGTCGGATACGAAAATGAATCTGTAAATCATATTTCATCTGTTTTATCTAACACGAATTATTCCCCGTTCGGAATTTGAAATGAAATCTATGATGTACTTGATTTCAGGATTTTCCGATGTAGGGTTTTCCTTAAGCGTATTTATCGCCTGTGAAACGTTAAGTCCGTTCTGGTAAATGGTGCGGTAAACATCGTGGATAATTTCGATGGTTTCAGGGGCGAAGTTCTCCCGGCGCAGACGGACGATGTTTATTCCCATATAGGTAAGGGGGTTGCGGCCTGCCATTATGAACGGGGGTACATCCTGGCTTACGCCCGATCCTCCCTGTATCATCACATAACCTCCTATGTGGCAGAACTGGTGTATAAGGACGCCGGCGCTTATTGTGGCGTAGTCGTCAACTACTACTTCGCCGCCCAGTTTAGTACTGTTCCCCAATATACAGGAGTTACCTATCACGCAGTCGTGTGCTATATGCAGGCTCTCCATCAGTAGGTTGTTACTGCCGACCACGGTCTTATTTTTCGATGCGGTACCGCGGTTAATGGTAACATTTTCACGTATATGGTTGTTATCGCCAATCTCGGCTGTGGTATCTTCACCTATGAACTTCAAATCCTGTGGGATGCCTCCAATTACCGCTCCTGAGTGAATATGGTTCCCATTGCCGATACGTGAGCCGTAAAGTACGTTCACATGGGGCATTAAAATATTGTCATCACCTATTACCACGTTCTTGTCAATAAAACAGAACGGGCCTATCTCTACGTTTCTGCCTATTTTTGCAGTTGGGTCAATATATGCTAACGGGCTTATCATTGGATTCTTTTCTTTTTTATAATTTGTACCATAAATTCCGATTCGGCCACAAGTTTGTCGGCTACAAAAGTGTATCCTTTGAGTGACAACATGCTGTGACGCACGGGAGCAGTCCTTACCACACGCATAAGCATGGTGTCACCCGGAACGACCGAGTGTCTGAAACGGGTATTGTCTATCTTGGCGAACAGAGCTTCGTATTCGCCGGGATTCGTAGTGTATTGCAGTGCAAGCATGCCTCCCAGCTGTGCCATGGCTTCGACGATGAGCACTCCGGGCATGATCGGATGCCCGGGGAAGTGTCCGAGGAAGAATATTTCGCTATTGGTAACATTCTTTACACCTTCGGCATAGAGGTCGGTCAATGTAATGACCTTGTCAAGCAGCAGCATGGGGAAACGGTGTGGCATGGTTGCCATTATCTGTTGCAGATTCATAACCGGAGCTACTGCCGGATTGTAGGCCGGCGCCTGAACATCATTCAGTTTGATGTTTTTACGCAGTATCCTGGCAAACTTATTGTTTATGGTATGTCCTGGACGGGTTGCTATAATGCGGCCCTTGATAGGTTTCCCCACAAGCGCCAGATCACCGATTATGTCGAGCAGCTTATGGCGTGCGGGTTCGTTGCAAAAGGTGAGCGGTTTATGCATTATGTAGCCGAGTTTGGTAGCATCCATCTTAGGAACGTCCATAACTTCACATATCTTGTCATATCGCTCTTGAGACATCTCCCTTTCGTAGATCACTATGGCATTGTCAAGGTCTCCGCCTTTGATCAGGCCGGCCGCAAGCAGAGGTTCTATCTCACGTACAAATACGAAAGTGCGGCTGGAAGCAATCTCGGTGGGGAAATCGCTCATATCATCGAGTGATGCGTACTGGTTGTCCAGTATCTTTGAGTCGTATGAAATCAGTACGTTGACGCTGAATGTGTCATCCGGCAGAAGGATGATGGATGAACCGGTCGATTCGTCGCGTACCTCAATCTTGGATTTGACGATATAATAGTCCTTGATTGCATCCAAATCCTTTATACCTACATGCTGTATGCTCTCCACATACTTTATTGAACTTCCATCCAGGATGGGGAATTCAGGTCCGTTGACATCAATGTGGCAATTGTCTATTCCTGCAGCGTAAAGCGCCGCAAGGGCATGTTCAACCGTGCTTACCTTGGTGTTCCCCTTGAACAGTACGGTGCCGCGTTGTGTCTCCCGAACGTTTTCGGCAACAGCCTCTATGATCGGCTGGCTGTCAAGGTCAATTCTCTGTATCTTATAGCCGTAGTCAGCAGGAGCAGGTTTGAATGTCACGGTCAATTCAAGACCGGTGTGAAGTCCCTTCCCACTTAATGAAAATTGCTCCTTTAATGTCTTTTGTTTATACATTTTAGATTACTCTTCCTGAGGTTTTGATTTCATTTCGTTAATCTCTTTCCGCAACTGCTCAAGTTCTTTGCTCATTTCAGGCAGTTTTCTGAATATGACCGATGACCTGAGGAAAGACTTGTAGTCAAATGCCGGATAACCCATTATGTTATGTCCCTCTTTTATGTTGCCGAGCACACCGGCTTTGGCACCCAGATTCACGCGGTTCCCCAGTGAAATGTGTCCTGAAATGCCGCTCTGCCCGCCTATCATGCACCATGAGCCGATTTTTGATGAACCGGCAATTCCTGTCTGGGCCGATATTACGGTATTTTCGCCAACCTCAACGTTATGTGCTACCTGTATAAGGTTGTCCAGCTTAACTCCTTTTTTGATAATGGTCCGTCCCATTGTAGAGCGGTCCACACATGTGTTGGCGCCTATCTCGACATCATCTTCCAGTTCCACAATCCCTATCTGCGGGATCTTTTCATATCCGGTAGGAGTGGGTGCGAATCCGAATCCGTCGGCACCTATCACACAACCGGCATGGAGAATGCAGTTGTTGCCTACCTTACAGCCGTGGTATATGGTAACGTTTGGGTAGATTATGCAGTTGTTGCCTATTGAGGCTCCTTCGCCTATGGTTACATGCGGATAGATGCGGGTATTGTCGCCAACAGTTACACCGTCCTCAATAACAACGAAAGGTCCTATGTAAACGTTCTTGCCTATCTCGGCTTTTTCTGATATGGACGCCGTTGAACTTATACCTGTTTTGACCGGTTTCATCGAAGTGTAGAGCGACATCAGTTTGGCAAGGCTCTCGTATGGGTCATTAACCCTGACCAGGGTAGCTTTGACCGGCTGTTCAGGTTTGAAATCCTTTGCGACCAAAACTATGCTTGCTTCGGTATTATAAAGGTAATGATTGTATTTTGGGTTTGAAAGGAAAGAGAGTGCACCTTGTGTCCCCTCTTCAATTTTTGCAAAAGTGTGGGCGGTAGCATTCTCATCGCCCTCAACGGTGCCGTTTAAAAACTCCGCTATCTGTTTTGCCGTGAACTTCATATTTAGGTTAATATAATCCTGCAAATATAAGGTTTTATTTTAAGAATAATGCCATTTCAGACTGCAGCTGTTGAGCCCTTTCGGATGCAACATTGGCGAAGTCTCTGCTCTTGTCAGCATAAATTATTGCACGACTGCTGTTTACTATAAGTCCGCAGCGATTGTTCATGCCGTATTTGCAAACCTCTGCAAGCGATCCCCCCTGTGCTCCTATACCGGGTACAAGCAGGAAACTGTCAGG
>DDLZ01000125.1:15538-15896 GCA_002340405.1 Bacteroidales bacterium UBA2559 | reverse complement strand
GACGCTATCCCTACCCATGTACGGGGCGACCGTAACCGCATCGGCCTTCATCTCACGGAAGAAACAGTCGGCGTACATCATCGAGGTATTGCCTATGTCGCCGCGTTTGGCATCGGCAATTATAAACTGATCGGGATAATGTTCGCGTATATAGTCAATGGTCCTGTAGAGTGACTGCAAGCCTTTGATACCGCCGCTCTCGTAGAAGGCAAGGTTCGGTTTGTAGGCAATACAGTATTTGGCGGTGGCATCAACTATAGCCCTGTTGAAAGCAAACACCGGATCGTCCTCAGAGAGAAGGTGTTCCGGTATCTTCTTGATATCGGTGTCAAGACCTACGCATAAAAAAGATTTCTTA
>DDLZ01000125.1:0-15416 GCA_002340405.1 Bacteroidales bacterium UBA2559 | reverse complement strand
TGGTCGGTTATACGTCCCTGCGGAAAGTTGTAGGTACGTATCTTGGCCGACCTGTCGCCTGTTGAGACCATCGTCTTACGGCGGGAGGCTATGTTGTCAATGTATTTCTGATGTTCACGATCAAAAATCATGGTACGCAGCCGCGAGAGGGCACGTTCCTTGTTCTTTGGCTGGTCACGGGTTTCGGTACATTCAATAAGGATCTCTTCGGTCACTCCCGTATTGGGATTTTTCCAGTTGTAGCGGAGACGCACCCCCGACTCAACCTTGTTTACGTTCTGACCGCCTGCACCGCCGCTGCGAAAGGTGTCCCATTTGATTTCGCCCTCGTTGATTTCGACTTCAAAGGCATCGGCTTCAGGGAGAACCGCTACTGTGGCCGCCGAGGTGTGTATGCGTCCCTGAGTCTCTGTCAGCGGCACCCGCTGTACACGGTGTACGCCCGATTCATATTTCAGTGTCCCGTACACCTTTTCGCCCGTAACCGTGAAGATTATCTCCTTGAATCCGCCTGCTGTGCCCTCGGAGCATGATGACACGGCAGTTTTCCACCCTTGGGATTCACAGAAACGGGTGTACATGCGGAACAACTCGCCTGCAAAGAGGGCAGCTTCGTCGCCTCCCGTTCCTCCGCGTATCTCGACTATCACGTTTTTGTCATCCTGAGGATCCGATGGAAGGAGCATCTGCTTGATCTCCTCTTCAAGCTCTTGCAATCTTTCGGTTGCACTCTCCAGCTCTTCACGTGCCATCTGGCGCATCTCGGCATCGTTTTCCGACAGGAGCTCGCGGGCTTCATCGGCGGTTTTCAGCAGGTCAACATACTCTTTGCGTGCATCCGAAATCTGTTTCAGATCGCGGTATTCACGGTTTAGCCTGACAAACCGTTTCATATCGGCTATAACGGCAGGGTCTGTTATTAGCAGACAGACCTCGCGGAATCTGGCCTCCAGATCGTTGAGTTTATCGAGCAGTCTATCGGTGGCTTCCATAAGTTATCTTCCGGCAGGGTTGTTGACTCTGGCTACGGGACCTCCCTCGTAGAAATTAATTATGTTGCGGCAGACATATTCGGCCATCTCATTCCGTACATCGTAGGTCTGTGTACCAATGTGCGGAGTGACTACCGCATTCTCACATGCAAGTATTTCGGGACTTACCTTGTCGCCGAACTCGAATACGTCCAGTCCGGCGCCCCAGATACGTTTCTCCTTAAGAGCCTCGGCAAGCGCCAACTCATCGACAATGGGTCCGCGTGCCGTGTTTATCAGAATGGCGGCGGGCTTCATCATGGCTATCTGCTCTCTGCCTATCATGTGATAGGTCTCTTCGGAATAGGGGACGTTGATTGATATAAAGTCCGATGTTCTTATGAGTTCGTCAAAACCGGTATATACGGCGTTGTACTTCTCTTCAATACGGGTGTCAAGCCGGTTCCGGTTGTGATAGATCACATTCATATTGCTTGCACATGCGCGACGTGCCAGAGCCTGTCCTATACGTCCCATGCCCAGTATGCCTAATGTTTTTCCTCCGAGTGAGAGACCCAGGTTTTCAAGAAGCGTCCAGTTGAGTGCATCGGGAGTACGCAAACGGCGGTCCACATCGGCTATGCGGCGTGCTACCGCCAGCATCAGTCCGAAGGCCAGGTCGGCAGTCGGTTCGATTACGGGATCCGGTGTATTGGTTACGGTTATTCCCAGCTCGGTAGCAACGGGAATATCTATGTTGTCAAATCCTACGGCATAGTTGCTGATAAGTTGAAGTCGCGGCAGTCCGCGCTCCATAAGCTTGCGGTCCACAGGGAAATTGAACATAGACTGTAAAACATCATATTCGGGAAGCATCTCATAAACCTCATCGTATGTAAATGACTCTTGCCCTTCGGGAGGGAATGTCACGTCATACCTCTTCTCAAGCTCCGAATAACCTGTACGAAACATGTTATATGTCACCAGAATTCGTCTCTTCATCTCTCTCTTCATCTATAAATCGGGGCAAAGATAATGATTTTACGCTTTTTTTCTTGCCAATTCAGTCAATGATATGGAAAGCAATTGCTATATTTGGGGCTATGAAACGAATACTTTTACTACTGACCACTTTTTGTGCTGTCATTTCCTGTTCGACAAGGTCGAATTCGGAAAAACTTGAGATCAATGATTTGGGTTATTTTGAGACAACCAGCGTGAACGTTTTGGTCTATTCAAACCAATATCATGGAATATTCTGCGATGAAAAAACCGCAGGAATCGAAATCGTTCAGGAGGGTGTACGTATATCCACCGGCGGTGGTGTGCGCCTCATGAATACTCCCGAGCAGTGGGACATCTATGCTGATCTGACCCAGCGTACTGTCGATACTCTGGGTGGCGAGATCAGATGTCAGTTCAGATATCCGGACTACGATTTTGAGTATGGCATCAACGTCAAATCGGAGGGTAAGGGATTCCGAATGTCGGTAGTTCTGGATAAGCCTCTGCCATCGAACCTTGCAGGCAAGGCCGGACTTAACATGGAGTTTTTCCCCGCAACTTATTTCGGTAAAACTTATCTTGTGGATGGTCAATCCGAGATTTTCCCCCGCTATCCGTCAAGCAACACGGAGATGCGTCCCGTTGAGGAGAAGATCACTCAATTCTACGGCCTGTCCACATTTGATGACCGCGGACGCGGCGAGTTCATAGTACCCGCACCCATATCAAAGGGGAACACACTGGTGCTGGCTCCCGAGGATAAGGCGCTGCGCGTCATGTTTCAGTCCGAGACCGAGCTCAACCTCTTTGACGGACGTAACCTGTCACAGAACGGAACATTTGTTGTGCGTTCGTTCCTGCCATCGGGCAAGACAGGTACTGTACTGGAGTGGTATGTTGAACCTACAACGGATTCCAAATGGATAAGAGAGCCTAATGTAGGTTTTTCACAGATAGGATATACTCCTGCCCAGAAGAAGGTTGCGGTAATCGAACTCGATCCCAACGACAAGGTGGCCTCCAAAGCCAAAATCTTCAAGGTCAACGCCGACGGCAGCCACACGCTTGTTCTGCAGCCATCCGTCAAGGAGTGGGGAATCTTCTTTGACCGCTATAATTATGCACAGTGCGATTTCAGTGCGGTAAGAGAACCGGGAACCTATTTCATAGAGTATAAGGGGGTTAAAACCAACCCATTCCCGATTAACGTCAATGTCTATGAGGGCAAATGGCACAACACCATGGATGTCTGGCTTCCGGTACATATGGACCATATGCTCGTGAACGAGGCGTACCGTGTATGGCACGGCCGTTCACATATGGATGATGCCATACAGGCTCCCACCAATTACCAGCAGCACGACGGATACCGCATGGGTAACAGCACCAATACCAAATACAAACCTTACGAGCATATTCCGGGTCTGGCTGTCGGCGCCTGGTACGATGCCGGCGATTTCGATATTCAATCGGGAACGGTGATAGGTATGACAAGGCAGTTGGCCGAAGTATGGGATCTGCTTCGTCCGGAACGCGACCAGACCTTTATTGACCAGGAGACCCAGTTTGTAGATATTCACCGCCCCGACGGTATGCCCGATATCATTCAGCAGGTAGAGCATGGTGCTTTGAACCTCTGTGCTCAGATTGAGAATATAGGATTTATTGCAGGCGGTATCGTACAGGGAAATATGCACCAGTACCACCATCTGGGCGATGCGGTAACCATAACCGACGGCTATATCTACGATCCTTCACTCAAACCCTACGAGGTTCGTGATAACCGCTACTCGGGAACACTCGACGACCGTTTTGTATTTACCAATAACGGCGGTAATCCTATGGGTAACGTCAGTGTCTGTGGCGCTCTGGCTCATGCTGCCCGTGTACTGAAAGACTATAAGCCCGAAACTGCCGAGCGTTGCCGCAAGAACGCTCTCAAGCTGTGGAAAGAGATGGATGATTATCAGAGTCGCATGGAGAGCCGTACACAGGGCGCAGCATCCGGTCAAGGAGGAGGCCGTTATGGAGGAGGCGACAGATCGAGCGCCGCCGTTCAACTCTGGCTTCTTACGGGCGAGGAGAAGTACAAAGATATGTTCTTGCCCGGGGTGATGCGTCAAATCGAGGCTGCCAGAACTGCTCCCGAGGGGGCCGAAGATATCCGTACGGGTGGCGGCAGTGCAATGCGTGCACCCAGGGTCAACCTTACAATGGCTCTTTCGCTGATTCCTTATATGGACGAAGACTTCAAAGCCAAAGTCCGCGATGTGGTTCCCGTATTTGTCGAGGATGCCATACGTACAGCCAATTCCACGCCTTACGGAGTACCCGTGGCAGGAGGCACCTGGGGTGGCAGCGAGCGTGTGATCAGTTGGGCACAGAACAATTACTTGGTGTGGCGTTACTTCCCGGATCTTATCGATCCTGAGCTGGTGCTTTCGGGCCTCAACTTTATTTACGGATGCCATCCCTATTCGAATTTGTCGTTCGTAACGGCGGTGGGCGTGAACACCAAGAAGGTAGCTTACGGCAACAATCGTGCCGACCACACCTTTATCCCGGGCGGTATAGTTCCCGGACTGGTATTGCTGCAACCCAACCTGCTTGAGAATAAGGACGATTATCCATTCCTCTGGGGTCAGAATGAGTGTTGTACCCGTTCGGTACCGTCATACGTGACACTCTCAATCGGCGCCGAGGAGATTGCGGCCGCACTGAACAAATAATGTTTGATGTTATAACATAAAATTCTAACTTTGGCATATCAGTCACATCGCAGGCTGATATGCCTTTTTTTTAAGGAACAACCAATTATTTAAAATACAATATGACAATTAAAGACTTACAGCCCAAAATCGTTTGGNNCTATGGGATTACGCGTCAACCGCGTCCGTCCAAACATGAGGAGAAGATCCGCAAATGGCTTTTGGACTGGGCTGAAGAGCGTAAAATTGAGGCTTTTACCGATGATACGGGTAATGTGATAATGCGAAAGCCTGCTACTCCCGGTATGGAGAATCTGAAAGGTGTGATAATGCAGGGCCACATGGACATGGTGCCCCAGAAGAATGCCGATGTCAAACATGATTTCGTAAATGACCCTATCGAGACAGAGGTTGTCGGCGACTGGCTTAAGGCTAAGGGTACCACTCTTGGAGCCGATAACGGTCTGGGACTGGCATTGGCCATGTCGATACTTGAATCAAAAGAGATAAAGCATGGTCCGCTGGAGCTTCTCATCACATACGACGAGGAGACCGGAATGGCCGGAGCCTTTGCACTCAAGCCGGGGGTCCTTAAGGGTGAGATACTTATCAATCTCGATTCCGAGAGTGAGGGAGAGTTGTATGTGGGCTGTGCAGGCGGTCTGGATGCATCGGCCGCAGCATCGTACAAACGTAAACCGGAGCCTGAAGGCTGGCTCTGTTATAACCTGACTGTGAAGGGATTTACGGGCGGGCATTCAGGAATGGATATAGTTCTCTACCGCGCCAACGCCAATAAGGTGGCTGCCCGCATCCTTTACCTGCTACTTACAAAGGCAGATGTCAAGCTCATTGACCTGGAGGGCGGAACACTTCGTAACGCCATACCGCGCGAATGTTTCGCAACCGTCTATGTTGCGCCTGACAAACTCGATATAGCCAAAAAGGTGGTAGCCGATGCGTTTGCCGAAGTCAAAGCAGAATATGCCGTCACCGACCCTGACTGCAATTATCTGTTTGAGCCCTACAAGTGCGCCGAGGGCGAAACCTGCGACCCGGATGAATGTCCGTATGTTGAGGAAGAGTCCGCACTTCGCTTTATACAGGCCATATTAGCCTGTCCTGACGGCGTTGAGCGCATGAGCGATCAGATGCCGGGACTGGTGGAGACATCGAACAATATGGCTATGGTCAAGATCTATAAGGGTGAGTTTTACGTAAAGAGCCTGTTGCGCAGTTCTGTTGACAGTGCCAAAGAGCTTCTTGCCCTCAAGCTGAGGAGCGTATTTGAGCTTGCCCTCTGCCGTGTTGAATTTGGCGGCGGCTATTCCGGCTGGGCTCCTGACATGGCATCGCCCATATTGCACGTGATGAAAAGCGAGTACAAGCGGATGTTCGGTACCGAACCTAAGGTGTCGGCTATCCACGCCGGACTGGAATGCGGCATACTGAGCGGCGCCTATCCTCACTGGGATATGGTCTCGGTAGGTCCCACAATACTGAGTCCTCACTCGCCCGACGAGCGGTGCTATATTCCATCGGTTCAGAAGGTTTGGGATTATCTGCAGGCTGTTCTTGCAGCAATCCCGGCTAAATAAAGAGAGAATTCAACAGGGCTGTGATCAGTACTTGAATTCTCCGAATTCGCTCCTGATGGTAAGATGCGTCCGGTCAGAAGACTCGATGCGTCCTACTATACGGGCATCAATATCGAACGAGCGGCTTATATCCATCACCTGCTGTGCATACTCTTCGGGCAGATATATCTCGAAACGGTGACCGCAGTTGAAGACCTTGTACATCTCTGACCAATCGGTATTGCTTTGCTCCTGAATGGTGCGGAACAGCGGAGGGATGGGGAACATGTTGTCCTTTATAACATGGACATTCTCCACAAAGTGCAGGATCTTGGTCTGTGCACCGCCTGAGCAGTGTATCATGCCATGAATCTTACCGCGCAGCAGGTCAATCACCTTTTTTACCACAGGGGCATATGTGCGGGTAGGCGAGAGGACCAGACGACCGGCATCAAGGGGTGAGCCCGGAATCTTATCGGTCAGTTTCAGACTGCCTGAATAGACAAGCTCATCGGGGACGTCGTGGTCGTATGTCTCGGGATATTTTTTGGCTATGTACTTGCCGAAGACATCGTGACGTGCACTGGTCAGTCCGTTGCTGCCCATACCGCCGTTGTACTCTTTCTCATAGGCGGCCTGTCCGAACGAAGCAAGTCCTACAATGACATCGCCGGGGCGGATGTTGGCATTGTCTATAACTTCACTCCGCTTCATGCGGCAGGTCACGGTGCTGTCCACTATTATGGTACGTACCAGATCGCCCACATCGGCTGTCTCACCGCCTGTGGCGTATGCACCCACGCCCATCTCCCGCAGTTCGGCAAGCAGTTCGTCAGTTCCGTTGATTATTGCGCTGATCACGCTGCCGGGGATAAGGTTCTTGTTGCGGCCTATTGTAGAGCTTACCAAAATATTATCCACGGCGCCTACGCATATCAGGTCATCAATGTTCATGATGAGGGCATCCTGAGCTATACCTTTCCAGACGGAGAGGTCGCCTGTCTCCCTCCAGTAGGCGTAGGCAAGCGATGATTTGGTGCCGGCTCCGTCGGCATGCATTATGTTGCAGTATTCAGGGTCATTACCCAGAATGTCGGGTATGATCTTGCAGAAAGCCTTGGGATAGAGCCCCTTGTCTATGTTCTTGATAGCGTTATGAACATCCTCTTTCGATGCCGACACGCCACGCAACATATAACGTTCGTTTTTCATCGGAATTTGACTTTACGGAGCTTTAGAATTCAACTGTCGGAGCTTTACCGGCACCCTCTTCGGCTTCGAAGTAGGGCTTCTTCTCAAAGTTGCGCATGTTGGCAATGAAGCTCTGCGGGAATTTACGTACGTAGGTGTTGAATTTCGAAGCTGCTTCGTTGAAGTTACGGCGCTCCACGGCAATACGGTTTTCAGTGCCTTCAAGCTGTGACTGCAACTCCAGAAAATTCTGATTTGCTTTCAGGTCGGGGTAGGACTCGCTTATAGCTATCAGACGGCCGAGTGCGCTGCCTACATCGTTTTGAGCCTGTTGGTACTCTCTAAGCTGTTCGGCAGTCATATTGGCAGGATCAACCGTTATGCCGGTTGCCTTGGCACGGGCGTTTACCACAGCCTCGAAAGTGGAGGTCTCGTGTTGGGCATATCCTTTTACGGTGTTGACCAGATTGGGAATGAGGTCTGCACGGCGCTGATAAACGTTTTCTACGTTAGACCAGGCCTTACTTGAACTCTCTTCCATGGCTACCATGTTGTTGTTTACGCTGATACCCCAGAGAATTAAAACCGCTACGACAGCGATCAAGATCCAAATACTCTTCTTTTTCATTTTTATTGATTTATTTAATTATTGTTCTTATGTAATTACTCTCTACTGTCCTTCTATGTTGTTCTGTACTGTTCTTAAATAATCTTCTCCATATTCTTCCTATATATCGGTTTCTCTCAACTGTACCTCTGCTTTTTCTCTATCGTTCCTTATTGCAATAATCAGAAACGTGATCCGGCGCCGCCTCCGCCAAAGCGTCCGCCTCCGTAGCTCCCTCCGGAAAAGCCTCTGCCTCCGGAAAAGCCGCCTCCGAATCCGCCTCCTATGTGTGGTCCGCGGGTGTTACTGCCCGTAGAATAATAGGACTTGCGGGTACGCTCCACTATATGGTGGCAATTTGTACATTTTAAAGTGACCAACTCTTCCTTTACTCCATTCTTCTTGGATATGGTAGTTGCTGAAATCTGCTTTAGGGTTATTTTTCCGCAACGCGGACACTTGCGGCTTTTACGGCCGGACACTATTGCTAATGTCATGACAAGTAAAAACAGTCCGAATCCTACAATAAGAATTACAGCCCCGAGTTTTTCACTCTTATTCTCGCCGACAGGGCCTCTGTATTCGCCGCTCATCAGTGTCTCCTTCAACACTTCGGCTCCGGCAACCATCCCTTCATCCCAACGCCCATTTGAGAAATGTGAATTCATGTGGTTTGTCTGGATGCGTTTACATATGGCATCGGGCAATATCCCTTCAATGCCATAACCGGTAACAAACTGTATGCATCGCTCTCCTGTACAAAGCAGGATAACCAGACCATTGTCATTTTCAGATTGTCCAACGCCACTCTCTTCACCCAGCTTTAGAGCGAATTCGAAGCAGTCATCGGGTTCAATCTCGGAGAGGACGGCCACCAGAGTCTGTATGCCGGTACTGTCCTCAACGGCACGGAATATGGCATCAATACGGCTGACAGCCTCCTGCGAAAGAATGTTGTCGGGATTTGATACATATCGGTTGCGATCTTGCAGATGTACCAAAGGTACGGATGCAGGAGTATAGACTTTAGCTTGTGTTACGGTTAAAAATGCAATTGCCAATAGTGTCAGGCAGAATCGTTTCATATTAATGTTTTTATGATATCTCATTATCGGGTCAATCGGGTTTGTTCCATATTTCCCAGGCAGCATCGGCCTGCAGTCTTAGCATATCACCGCCGCCTTTCACTGTAGCTCCACGCAGAATGCCCTTCTTCATAAAGAGGGTTTCGGCCGGATTGGCAATCACGTCATACAGCAGGTGTTTATCTGTCAGGAAGGCGTAGGGAAAATCGGGGCATTTGTCAACATCAGGCCACATTCCAACCGGTGTACAGTTTACAATCAGCGTATGATCTTCAATAATCGAAGGGGAGAGTTCATAATATCTCAGCATATCGAATGTAGGCTTACGCGACACGAACGAGCTTTCAATCATCATCCGGTCAAGTGCATATTTGACGGCTTTTGAGACGCCTCCGCTGCCCAAAATCAGTGCTTTTTTATGCCCTTCGGCAAGAGTTTCGATTGAACGCGCAAACCCAATCCAGTCTGTGTTATAACCAATAAGTTTAGTTTTTTCGTCTTTTCGGATTACCTTAACCGCATTGACTGCTCCAATTATGCGGGCTGTCTCATCAACACTATCCAGAAGCGGTATGATATCCTGCTTGTAGGGTATGGTAACACTGAAACCGCACAGTTTGGGATTGTTTGCAATCAAGCCATCCAATTGTGAAAGATCGTCCAACTCGAAATTCTCGTAATAGGCGCTGATATGTTGCTCGCCGAACCTTTTGTTGAAGAGCGCTTTAGATTCGGAATGTCCCAGCGGTTTACCTATCAGTCCGAACATTCTGTCATACGCCGCCGGTTTGAAAGGAACATTCGGCGCAGTTTTTTTCAATCCCGGCCGTTTCGGTTCAAACTTATCAGGTACGGGACGGAGCGTTGCAGCAGTGGTTTCTTCCTCTGACAACGGCTTCTGTTCATTTCGAACTGCCGGAACTGTCGAGTCTGTCGAGTCTGCCGAGTCTGTCGAGTCTGCCGAGCTTGACGGGTCATAGGAATCATCTGAATCTGCTGAATCGTATGAATCCTTACTCGCACCATCCCTGTCGGGCAGAGTGGGATCGTGGGGATTTTTTAGAACTTGATTAACAACCCTAAACATTATCAAGGCTATGAATGCAAGAAATAAAATTGTAAATATCATCGGTTCTCAAGCCAGTCGTTTACATTCTTTTCAATACGGGAAGCCAGGTCTGTGCCACTCTCTCTCACGAACTTTTCGCCTATTATATGTTCGTAAAGTTCAATGTAACGGTCCGATACGCTCTCTACGTAAGCATCGGTAAACTCGGGCATGACCTGTCCGGGCCGGTTCATAAAGTTTTGCTTAATGAGCCATTGACGCACAAACTCTTTGGAAAGCTGTTTCTGAGGCTCACCCTTTTCAAACTTTTCCCTATATCCGTCAGCATAGAAATAGCGGGAACTGTCGGGGGTGTGGATCTCGTCAATCAGATAGACTTTGCCGTCACGCTTTCCGAACTCATATTTGGTATCAACCAAAATCAGACCTTTTTCGGCAGCCATTTCGGTGCCGCGTTTGAAAAGTCCGCGGGTGTATTTCTCCATCAGTGCATAGTCCTCTTTGCCGACCAGTCCCTGAGCAATGATCTCTTCCCTGCTTATGTTCTCGTCATGTCCTTCCTCGGCTTTTGTGCTGGGGGTTATAATCGGTTCGGGGAACTTCTGGTTCTCACGCATACCGTCCGGGAGTATATTGCCGCACAGATTGCGGCATCCGGCACTGTAATCACGCCACGCCGAACCGGTCAGATAACCGCGGATAACCATCTCTACACGAAATCCTTCGCATTTAAGTCCGACCATTACCATGGGGTCGGGTGTGGCCAGTTTCCAGTTGGGACAGATATCGGCGGTGGCATCCAAAAATTTTGAGGCGATTTGATTGAGCACCTGCCCTTTAAAAGGAATGCCTTTGGGAAGTATAATGTCAAATGCCGATATGCGGTCAGTGGCCACCATAACCAACAGGTCGTCATCAATATTGTAAACATCACGTACTTTGCCGTGATAGACGCTTTTCTGTCCTTTGAACCGGAAATCAGTCCTTGTCAATGCTCTGTTCATAGTTATCCTGTTTAATATCTGTTCTTTTGGGTTTATGTATCTGTTCATAGCGGTCATACGCATCGACAATGCGCGTAACCAGTTTATGGCGGACAATATCTTTTTTGGTCATCTTTATGACACTTATTCCTTCAACGCCGTCAAGTATTTTAAGCGCTTCTACCAGACCTGAAGTTTTTGTGGGAGGCAGGTCAATCTGGGTCAAGTCTCCCGTCACTATCATTTTAGTGTTCCAGCCCATACGTGTAAGGAACATTTTGATCTGTTGCGGGGTTGTGTTCTGGGCCTCATCTAAAATTACCACGGCATCGTTCAGGGTGCGTCCGCGCATAAATGCCAGCGGAGCTATCTGTATGATGTTCAAGTCCATATACTCTTTGAGCTTGGCATTGGGGATCATATCCTGCAGTGCATCGTAGAGCGGCTGCAGGAACGGGTCAATCTTATCTCTCATGTCACCCGGTAGGAATCCCAGCTTTTCGCCGGCCTCTACGGCAGGGCGGCAGAGCACAATACGCTTAACCTCCTTGCTTTTGAGTGCACGTACAGCCAGTGCGATTGCCGTATAAGTCTTGCCTGAACCGGCCGGACCTATTGCAAACAGCATATCATGAAGGGCATATTCGGCAACCAGTTTTTTCTGGTTCTCCGAGCGGGGTAAAATGGGACGACCGGTCACTCCGAACAGGATAACTTCCGAATTCTGCTTTGTTGAAGGTTCCCGTCCGTTCACTATATCAATGACAACCTCTTCCTCAAGCGTGTTGAATTTGGAACAGTAATTTTCCATCTTGAGCACAGCTTGTTCAAAACGTATAATTTCGCTTTCGTCACCTATAAACCGTAATACATTACCGCGTGCAACAATCTTCAATTTGGGATATAGTGATTTGAGCAAATGTAAGTTGATGTTATTTACACCGTAAAACAGTACAGGATCAACATCTTCTAATACAATATGCTTCTCTATCATGTCTTTTGTCGCTTTCATTTAGTAAATGTGACCAATGTTTGACATGAACAGCTTGACCGATATTGCCAGCAATATGATCCCGAAGAATTTCCTCAGGACGTAGATGAATACCGGCCCCAAGGCCTTTTCGATACGGTCAATAGAATTGAGCACCACATAGATAACTATTACGTTTAGGAAAAGCGCTATCATAATGCTGGTAGTGCTATACTCTGCCTTCAGAGAAAGCAGTGTGGTGAATGAGCCGGGACCCACTATCAGCGGGAAGACCAGCGGCACGATGGATGAAGCACCCTTGGGAGTGGAATCATGCCTGAATATGGTTATATCAAAAATCATTTCAAAGCCTATGGCAAGAACTACTATAGAACCGGCTACGGCGAACGACTCTACATCAACGCCGAACAGAGCCAATACGCCGTCTCCAAGAAAATAGATGATAACAAGCAGTGCCCACGAGATGGTTGAAACCTTCAGCGCCGGAACCTTGCCGGTCTTGCGCTGAAGGTTAATGATTATGGGGATAGCACCTATTATGTCAAGTATGGCGAAAAGAACTACGAACGCTCCGGCTATCTCTTTGAAATTTATCTCCATTTTGTCTTTTTATTCAATTGTTGTTACAGGTCGTATGGGGAGACCGTTGTAACGGTCTTTAATTGTGTTCAGTACAGATACGCTTTCACCGCTCTGGTTATCCAGCCAGAGGATTTTTGCACAGGTGTGGTCCTTACCGTCAACGGTCGATGTCCAATAGAAGCCGTAACTACCTTCAAACATGAGTTTCTCGTAATCCATACACCCTGCAGCCGAAATGAATATGCTGTTCTCTTCATACCCTTTTCTTGTGCTCGTGAATTTAAATCCGTAAACTCCGTTCAGTTTACACCAGACTCTTTCGGTACATGCAATCAGATCCTTGAAGTCCTTATGTGTAGGTATTCGCCAGTTACCTCCAAGAAGTACTCTGGCGGCATCGTCTTCGGCTTCAAGTTCGGTCTTGCCGTCATAATGGACCCCATCTGCAATGGGGACGTACTTGAGCATCACATTCTTACTGTCAGGGTCATCGAAAACGTAATTTCTTTCAGTGTATTCGGTCTTAACCGATGTCTCGCCCCATGCAAAAAAACTTCCGGTCTTTTCGGGACTGTCGGCTCCCAGATTACATTTTGCCCACAGGGTGCCAAAAGGAATACCCAGATCAACAACCTGACGGGTCTTGCCATCGGCACATGGAATCTCTATTATGCCCTTTTCAAGGTCGCTCATGGGTATGGCATCTTTGTCTTCGTTTTTGCATCCGGACAGTGACAACGCCATAACCAATGCGGCCGCCAAATAATAATTAACTGTTTTCATTTCGTTGGTTATCAATTAGTCTTTTCAATGCATTTCATTCTATGCAAAGATAATGATTATTTATATGCTGTGTACATGCGACACACTCCAAACATAAACTGTTTGTGACGTATGTTGTTGAAACCTGTCCTGTTCAACATTGGCATAAATTCAAGGGGTAAGGGGAATTTCAGGATTGACTTGGGAAGATAGAGAAAAGCCTCCTTGTTGCCGGTCATGCAGGCTCCCATTTCAGGCAGGATTTTAAAGGAATAAAATTTGTAGAAAGCAAAAATGAGCCTGTTTTTGGGGTAGGAGAGTTCGAGTATCACCAGCTTACCCCCCTTCTTTAGCACACGGTACATCTCGGAAAGAGATTTAGCCCTGTCTTCGAAATTGCGTATCCCAAAAGCCACACAGACGCGGTCAAACGTGCTGTCGGGAAACGGCATATTCTCGGCCTCGGCGGTGAGCAGATCAATCGGCATACCCCGGCTTTTCTTGCGGCCTGCCTCAAGCATGCCTTCCGATATGTCGATACCTGTTATATGTGAGCCTTGGGCAGCTTTTTCGGCTATTGCGATGGCAAAATCGGCTGTGCCGGTCGCAACGTCAAGGATCCGTAAGGGACGGGCTTCGTCGGCTATCTCACGAACGGCCCTGCGGCGCCAGCGACTGTCGGCTCCGAACGATGACTTATGGTTGAAACTGTCATATTCCGGTGCAATGTCATCGAACATATTACGTATCTCTTCTTTTTCTTTCTGCGGCATAGGCTGTTATTGTAATATGAAACCTGCTCCTGCAAGCAGAGCCAGCAAAAAGGTTGACATGACAAGCAGCGGAAGCATCGGGTCAAGCTCCTTGCCGGAGAATTTCCATACACCTGTCAGATGTATGATATAGAGAGGCAGCGTAATAACATACAGGTAGGGCAGAAGGCCTGTCGAATTGAAGAACGTAAATATGAGCATCAGAGACCAGCCAAGCACAATAAGCAGTGTATGATATATCTTTGCACGGCGCTCGCCCAGTTTTAACGGTATTGTCACCCGTGAATCCGCATCGGATTCCATATCCCGAATGTTGTTTACGTTAAGAACCCCTACGCTGAAAAATCCGATGGCAGTCCCGGGCATAAGTATGCTCCAGTTAAAGCTGTGCGACGCCACGAAGTAGCTGCCCATGACCGATACGAGACCGAAAAAGATGAATACGAACAGGTCGCCAAGCCCTTTGTATCCGTAGGGACGGTTTCCCAGAGTATAATTCATGGCCGCCCAGATTGCAAAGCCGCCCAGTATGATAAGTATCTGGGATTCAATCCTGAAAACGGTACCGAATGACGCCCTTATCATGCCTAGTCCAAGGATACAGCATACCAGCATCATTATCCTTATGCAACTGCGCATCTGATCGGTTGTCAAGCCGCCTTCGCCAAGACTGTACACAGGACCTTCACGCTTATCGCTGTCAACCCCGCTCAGCCAGTCGCCAAGCTCGTTGGACATATTGGATAGTATTTGCAGTGAAATGGTGGTCAGTATGATAAGAACTATTGTGTACCAGGGCACTGTATAATCGGCGCATGCAAGCATAATTCCCAGTACGACGCCTGCCGTTGAGAGGGGCAGGGTGCGCAGTCGCATGGAACGTACAACAGCTTTTGCAGTCATTCTGATTTTTTTTTTGCAAAGATAACGCAAATGTGAAAAAAAGAAAACCTCCGAAAGCTTTGCAATAAGAGCAATTTCGGAGGTCTCTTTGAGGTACCTGGCGGATTCGAACCGCCGTTCTCGGTTTTGCAGACCGATACCTAGCCGCTCGGTCAAGGTACCAACTGCAACAACTTACGAGTTGCGGCTGCAAAGATAACCATTTTTTT
>DDLZ01000120.1:15596-19328 GCA_002340405.1 Bacteroidales bacterium UBA2559 | reverse complement strand
TGTAAACAGCAGCGCCACTCTTTTTAGAATGGCGCTGTCTTTAAAAAGAATAACCCTACCGTAAGGAGCTATTCTTTCTCTAATATTCACCTTTTTACTTGACCGGAACGAGTTTGATTATTCCGATTGAGTTCTCAGGCATTGTAAAACTAAACTGCTTTTTAATAACTCCAAGTTCTTTAGTGTGGGGCACAATCGGTTCGTTGTAGCTTACGGTGTTCCTTCTGCCAAACCCGCCGAATCCTCCCGGACGGCTCTCTGCCTGTGTAACCGGAGTTGCACCGGCGTAGGTGTTCTGGTCACCCTGATTCTTAATACTTGTGTCATACGATGATATGAACTCCACAACAGCGGTGTACCTCTTTCTGTTCTGTCCCTTGCCCATATTGACGGTAAACTCTTTGTCAGCAGCCTCGGAGTTGACAAACTTGATGTAAATTTCACCGGTACGGGTATCTACGGTAGGCGATGTGTAGATGTTATTGTCGGGCTCGGTGCCGTTCATAACGTCGGTCATTTCGAAAGCCCTGTTACCGGCCTCGGAGAAGAGTTTCTGATAGTAGTAGTTGGTGGTGCGCCACATACCGCGGTTGTCAAACCAAATCAGGTTGGCGTTCCATTTGTTGAATCCCTTCTTGCAGAACAGAGGAGCATAGGAGGCCATAACCACCATATCGGAGTTTCGCTCCAGACTGGTCCAGTAGGCGGCTTCGGCCATAGCCGATGCATAGTCGTTATTGCTGCCGTTATTGGCAAACTCGCCTACAAACACGCGGGTGGGGCGGTTGCGGTCGTAGGTCAGTCCATCGGCTCCGCGTACCTTGTCGGCATTATAGCGATCGAGATTATTGTAGAACCACTGGTTATTACGGTAGTAATGCTCGTCAACTATGGTGTTCTGGTACTTGGTATCTATCTCATGCATATTGGCATCGAACTCGCGGCCATCGGCAGAAGCACCGGCTGTTGATACTATTATTATTTCGGGATGCTTTGCTTGCAGCTCTTTGTACATGATGTCGAAACGTTCCCAGAATTCCGGACCGCGGTTCTCGTTGCCAATAGCAAGATATTTTAGGTTAAAGGGCTCCGGATGACCCATATCGGCACGCATACGGCCCCACTTTGTGTCGGTTCCGCCGTTGCAGAACTCTATGAAATCAAGTGCGTCACAGACGAATATGTCGTAGAAACGTTTGCGGTCGGCCTCGGTCTCAAGCGGGGCGATGTACTGGTGTCCGGCAAACTGACAGGTCACGCCGTTGTTCAGCACGGGCAGGGGAGTGGCTCCAAGTGATTCGGCCATAAGCAGATACTCATAGAAACCTACATATTGTGAAGTCCAGTAACCCCAGTGGTTACGGAATCCGATGCGCTCTTCCCTTGGACCAATGGAGTTTTTCCAAAACGGCTGTCCGAAATAGTTGGGGCCCTCCGATGCGCAACCGCCCGGGAAACGCATGAATGTGGGATTCAGGTCGGCAAGCGCCTGCATAAGATCCTTGCGGAACGGGCCGTATTTGCCCTCTTTCCATAGCTGCGATGCTTCGGGTAAGAGAGTTACGTAATCCAGCCAGAATGTTCCGGCTTTATCGGCTATTATGGAAAGACGGCTGTCAACGGTGCGTTCGGCCTTGAGCTGACCCGTATATTTTTGCCAGTCGTTATTGAGGCGGGATATTGTAATAAGGTTGGAGTTTGGGTTCCCGTTAGCGTCCTCAAGGCATACCGTTATATTACCTGTATATGATTGTCCCTGCAGATATAGCGTGAGGTCATAACTTACGCCCTGTTCAACGGGTATCGACGGAGTTTGAGTGTTATTGGAGTAGTAATTGCCCTGACGCTCGCTGCCGTAGGGGGCTGTGCCGTAACCGTTGGCAGCTATTCCGAATCCCTCGCCGGGATCCTCTATGTCAAACCTTACACTGTACTGCATGTAGCGCAGCTCATCGTCATACCTGTCGTTCGGATCAAAATCATAGTAACGCTCCAGATTCTTGACAAGAGGCTTATCGGCTACGGCACGAGCCTGACCGACAGCTCCCTCTTTTTGTATGACCGTCCATCCGAAAAATACCGTATCGGACCTGGAAAACTCCCTGACATTGGGGGCATCGGGCACGTTGTATGCCTGGAAAGAGAAGTTCTGAATCAGTTGGGCACAAATACCTCCGTCAACCGACTGATTGATGTCTTCAAAAAATATTCCTGCCAGAGTGGGGCTGATATCTATACCTTTCTTCTTGAGATTAAGTGTGACCGTACGCTCCTGAACAGGTTTGAATCCCTGTAGCTGGAGCATCTTTTCGGCCATACGGTAACCCAAAAGGCGCATACCTTCGGTGCTGAAATGAAATTGGTCGCCGGTGCTCTCGCAACCAAGTGATGATATTACGTAGCCGTTCTTCATTACCTTAGGCAGATTTGCCAGTACCACCTTGTTAAATGCAGCGCACGCACCTCCCTGTTCGGCCTGCTTAAGTTCACCGGCAAGTATCGGGATCTCATCCGGATCAAGATTCAGGTCCCGGCACAGGTCGTCATGGATCTTCTTCAGACGGCCGCACCAGAGGCTGTCATTGGGATTGGATTCGCCCTGATGCACGAGCATACCCTTTATAACGCCCGATTTTTGGGCTATACGGGCCATATCCACTATTCGCTGATACGGGCTCATGTCATATTCCCTGGCCATATTCACAAGCCAGCTGCGACTTGGGTCGGCAGCCTCTGCAGCCAGATAGTCGGCACAGGCATCTTTATCCCAAAGTTCCAGCTTGGCGCCGGCCACCGATACGTTAATTACACCCACGCGATACTGCTCGGGCAGCTCTTCAATCATTTTGCGGCCAAAAAAATCCACCGGCCCCATGTTGTTATTTTGGCGGCAGATAGGCGGAACGGCGGTGTACCACTCACCCATTTTACGATCCAAGCGCGGCATATCTACGGCCGCCACAAACTGGAATCTGGGGTCATTGAAATCGCGATCCTGTTCGGCCGGAACGGCTCCGGCTTCCATATTGGATTGTCCGAAACAGAGATAGATAAAGAAATTGGGATCAGGCTGCTGGGCCCGTAGAGGCAGTGCTGTCAAAACAGATGCCAGAATAAATATTATAAACTGTCTCATTGGTTATAATTGATTAGGTTATTATTATTTTTTTGCCGAAATGATTATCAGTCTCGCAAATATAGTAAATATAACCTTATAGATATTTATAAAAGAAGAGCCGATTCGAAAATAATCGGCTCTTACGGTAAGAAAGAAAGGTTTGAATTACTTCACTGTGAAGTCCAGTGACTTGAGATCCTTGTCGAGCGATGAGGGGCCGTATAGGATCTTGTAGCGGCCGGGCATGGCTGCAAGTTCATCAATCCTTCCATCGTAGTATTCAAAAGCCTTTGGCTCAAGAGTGATCTTGACCTGAGCTGTCTGGCCGGCAGGAATATTCACGCGTTTGAAGCCTTTGAGTGCCTTGATAGGAGCATCGGGGTTGTCAAGAGACTTGATGTAGATCTGTACAACCTCATCGCCGTCACGATTGCCGCTGTTGGTAACGGGTACGGTAATATCGACCGTGCCGCCGGCCTTGATGCTTTTTTTGGAGAGGGTAGCGTCACCGTATGCAAATGTAGTATAGCTAAGACCGTATCCGAAAGCATACAGGGGCTCTCCTTTGAAGTAACGGTATGTGAATCCGCTGTCCATATTGTAGTCTTCAACAT
>DDLZ01000120.1:5469-15443 GCA_002340405.1 Bacteroidales bacterium UBA2559 | reverse complement strand
CCTGAAAATCCCTCATAATTGACGCGCATCTCCTCGCCCTCAAGACGGGCCGAGATACCGCATACCATGATTATAACATCGGCATCTTTGACCTTCTGAGCCACTGAACCGAACTCGGCCAGTTTACGCTGGCTGAGATCAAATGTCAGATAGGCCGAGCCTGTGGCGCCTTTGGTATAGTCAAGCTGAATGTTGTAGGTCTGTCCCTTTACGACCCTGAATGACGGTGCTTGAGGCTGTGTGCCACGTCTCATACCGCCGGCTCCCTGCTGGGCAGCCTCCTTTTGCTCGGCTATCACCCTGCCGTTCACAGTCAGTTTCCAGGTGTCATTGCCTCGCAGATTGTAGCTCAGGTCTCCTGTGAAGTCGGCTACGAACTTGCCGGTCATACGGGCGGAAAAGTTGTTGAACTCCACGCCCTCGGCAAAACGATAATCGCCCATTGTGCGCATATTGACCTCATTGTAGTACCCTTTGGCTACGGGTGTACCACTCATGTTTACGTTGTTGAAGAATTCGGCATAGATTCCTTGGCCTCCGTTCAGATTCTGTATGTGGCTTACGGTGAGATATTCGTCGGCCAGCTCACACGCGCGATCATATATTATATTGGCGTTGGGAACCTTGGCCCTTATGGCCTGAAGAATAGAAATCTGGTTTTCCCGTATAGGGGTACCGTTATAGTTGCCATACTGCATGGTAACATTGTCGGCGTTTGGACCGACTATGGCAATGGTAATACTCTCTTTTTTGAGCGGCAGAATGTTATTATCATTCTTGAGCAGTACCATGGACTCATTGGCCGCCTTGTGGGCAAGTGCCGTGTGTTCGGGGCAGCTTAAGACATCGGCTCCGAGATCTTTCCAGGGATCCATTTCAGCCGGGTCATGCATACCCAATTCAAAACGGGAGCGCAATATGCGGCGTAGTGACACGTCAAGGTCGGCTTCATTGATCTTACCCTCCTGCATAGCCTGTACAAGGGCGTTGTAGCTTGTTCCGCACTCAATGTCAGTACCCGAGAGGACGGCATCCACACTGGCCTCAAGGGCATTGGGGTGGGTTTCATGCTGGCCGCGGTTGTAGAAGTTGCCGATGGCTCCGCAGTCCGATACGACCAATCCTTTGAATCCCCATTTGTCGCGCAGTATTTCAGTGAGCAGACGTCTGCTGCCGCAGCAGGGTTCTCCTTCATAGCGGTTGTAGGCACACATCACCTCCTGAACGTTAGCCTCTGTGACGAGTGTCTTAAATACCGGCAGATAGGTCTCCCATAGGTCACGCATAGAGACACTTACGTCGAAACGGTGACGGTCGGCCTCAAGACCGCTATGAACGGCGTAGTGCTTAGCGCAGGCATGTGTCTTGTAGTACTTGGGGTTGTCACCCTGCATTCCTTTGACAAGGGCAGTACCCATCTTTCCGCTCAGGTATGGGTCCTCGCCGCTGGTCTCCTGACCGCGTCCCCAGCGCGGGTCACGGAAAATGTTGATGTTGGGACACCAGAACGAGAGTCCCTGATGCCAGGCGCCGCCTGTGGCGCGGGTCTTGCCAAACTGGTTGTGGTCAGTGATGTTCCAGTGGGCGCGGGCCTCATCGGAGACTGCTGTATAGACCTCATATTGCTGTGCGTCATCCCAGGTGGCTGCCAGAGCTATGGCCTGCGGGAAGACAGTCGCACCGTTTGTGCAGATGCCGTGACAAGCCTCTGACCACCAGTTGTAGGCGGGTATGCCAAGGTTGTCGATAGATATGGAGCCGTTCATCATAAGCCCTACCTTTTCTTCGGGTGTGAGCAGTGATAACAGATTATCAACCCTCTTCTCAATTTTGAGCTTGGGGTTCTGGAAGGGGTACTCATATTTACTAGAGCCTCCTCCACATGCCGTGAGTGACAGTACTACTGCCAATCCGGCCAGAAAACAAAATTTTTTCATACAAGGTTAGATTAGTTAAGGTTGGTTAGTTAGTTATAGTTTAGTTTTGTTATAGGTTAATTTAGGTGTGAATATATCAATTGTTTTCAATTCAATTCAATCGGTAATCAATCGGTAATTTTTATTTTGTGTCGATTTGTAGTCTCAGTTCGCGGAACGGCCTTGTGGGATCATTGGTCGTCAGATTGATTGACCCTATTGTGGTCTCATTAGCACTACTTGAATTAGTTATTGATACCGTGACTTTCAACTCTTTTCCGGGCTTAATTTTCTGTCCGTTCTTAAGTGTAATAGATGTACCCTGACAGGCCTCAACATCATGGAAGACAAGGTCGCTATTTCCGGTGTTGCCAATGGTAATGGTCTTTTTGTAATTTTTACCGGGAGACTTGGATCCAAATTCTACATATGCAGGTTCAATCCTCATAACCGGCTTGGGACGGTTTTCGTTCTCCGAGAACTTCTCTATGCGAAGAGCGTTTACAGCTATAGGTTCCGGGCTCCTTACACCATCGGCTTCAATCCAAAGGGTATCTCTGGTCATTCCGAAGTGTTGTTTTCCGGTTGATATTTTGTAAGTAACACGTATGCTTACTATCTCTTGAGCATCTATTACCTCAGGATATTGTACACTCATACCGTAGCCTTTTGTAGTATGAATCGACAGATTGACAGGTTTGTCACCTACATTGGCCAGGCTGACGACTCTTGTCATGGTCTCACCCTGAGCAATATATCCAAAATTACATCGCAGAGAATTGGTCTTGACAGTGCCGGCCAACTGATGTGGGTAGAGCTCGTTCAGTCCCATTGGTATGGGGTTGACATCGGCAAAGACAAAGAGGCGGTCATAGCTGCGCCGTCCTTTCGTAAATATCTCTATTTCTCTGAAGACCTCTCCCTGAGTGCGGGCGGGATTTAAATGGACCGTGATTTCGCCGTATTTGCCACCCTCTATCGGTTGGGTTGGGTATTGAGCCGTGACACATCCGCAACTGGTAGCTATATTTTCAATCTGGACAGGCTCTTTCGATATATTCATGAATTGGAATGTATGGGTCACAATGCCATCGGCTTCGTCTATATTGCCGAAGTTCCATTCGTAACTGTCGAATTGCAGCGGTGACTGGGGCGTTGTCTCCTGTGCCCACAGTAGTGCAGGCATCATAAAGGCAATCAGTAGAGTTTTCAGTTTCATATTTGAGGTTATTTTTTTTAAATAAAATATTTTCTTTCGTTTCCTATTGTTGTGGCCGGTCCGTGTCCGGGATAGACCACCGTGTCATTGGGCAGGGTCAGTAGTTTCGAAACAATACCTTCAATCAAAGCCTTGCCGTCACTATCATGAAAATCCGAACGGCCAATACCGCAATTAAACAATACGTCGCCGGTAAAAACCGATCTGTTTTCTTTGCAAAGAAAGACTACACTGCCCGGCGAATGTCCCGGGATCTGCAGCACATCCAGTACGGTCTTGCCAAAAGTTACCTTATCTCCTTCATGCAGTACGTTCGCAGGCTCAATGGGGTTGATATGTCCTTCATAGCGAATCCCTATTTCTGCCATTCGCTCGGCCATATAAATAATCCAGGGATTATCCAGATCGTTGCCACGGGCCCTGACTCCGTAAGTCTCTTCAACAAAGGTATTACCCAGAATATGGTCAAAATGTAGATGTGTGTTAAGCAGATGTTTGACTTTCAATTGGTTGTCCTCTATAAAACCTGCAAGTTCATCATATTCTTTTTTATAAAAACAACCGGGATCTATAATTGCACATTCAAGCGTATCGTCCCATATCACATATGTGTTTACAGGCAGAAAATTGAATTCAAAGCATTTGATGTTTATCATAACTGTACGTATATAACCTTCTTGTCCTTAAAAAACTCTTCCTTAAACCAGGTTTTGATTTCCATTACCTCGGTAATCTTGCGGAAATTTGCAGTCTCACTTGCCAGATCGCCGCCTTTAAGACAGATCAAGCCGTTGGGGTAGGCGTTGCGTTGCGTTTTACGGTCCGTCATACGTTTACCGATTGAAATAAGATCTTTCAGCGGCATAACTCCCCGTGACAATATAAACTCAAACTTCTCTTTCACATTCTCGGCACGTTCATGGCGACAGGTAACATTCGAAAGAGCTGTTTTTTCAGCTACATCGGTTGCCACCTTGATCTTTTTGCCTATACTGTCAATCAGAGTGAAGTGACATTCCGGAAAAAGGATTGCCAGCGGTATTCCGGGGAACCCGCCCCCGGTACCTATATCGGCTATCTCTGTCCCCTGAACAAATTTGAAAGCTTTGGCTACAGCCATGGAGTGCAGGATATGATGTTTATACAGGTTGTCAATGTCTTTGCGCGAAATGACATTAATTTTACTGTTCCAGTCCGTGTATAAATTACCTAAAGCCTCTAACTGCTCATATTGGTTTGGAGTCAGGTCAGAAAAATATTTTCTAATCAGGTCCATTAAACCTTTATTTTAGGTAATAGGTGACCGATGTGACCACCCTGACATTTTTTATCCAGGGGGTGTTCGAGTCGCGGTCATAGATTGAGAACTGACCTTGCGATGCGTTCTGTATCTTGCCCAGTTTTGAACCGGAATCATCGGCAAATTTCTGTGCAACCTCACGTGCATTGCGTGTGGCTACCTCGACCATGACGGGTTTGAGATCATTCAGTCCGTTGAAGTCATACTGCACATAGTATTCGTAGTCGCTTGTAATGGCTATGCCTTTCCTAAGTAGTTCACCTTGACGCGATACCAGACTGCGTATCAGCTCCACATTGTCCGAACTGACAGTAACTACCTGCTGCATCTGGTAGCGGGTTGCAACACGCTCACTAACGTAACGGTTGGCGTTTCGGTCATATACATTGGGTGCTGAAACGCTAATCTCGTTATTATCTACACCATTGTCAATCAGGAATTTAACTATCTCTTTTATCTTATCGTCAATCGAAGAGTAGAGTTGAATAAGGTCGTTATCAACATCCTGTACAACTAGCGGCCAGATAACGTGGTCAGCCATGACCTCTTCTGTGGCGAGTCCTTTTACACTTACTATGCGTTTGGAACTTGTGAATTTTCCTACTGCAAAGATAATACAGAGACCAAGTGCCAACAGACCCCAAAAATTAGATGTTTTTTGCATATTATTTTCTTTTAAAGTTATTAAAAATCATCCCGATATAGAACACAGTGGATCCCAACCGATAAGATTGTAACATCCCTTAGTATGTTCCCTACATTTCTAAAATGTAAAGTTGGGAAATTTTTTTCATGCTTCCTGTTAAAAAACATTATTAATTGGTCCCAATCTGTTTTTTCTGCCGAATCCGGATATGATTGTATTAAAAAATAGCGCAGAAATCGTTGGCAGGACAGATTTTTCAGTAACTTTGTTATCGGTGAACATTATAGATTGTTTATGTAATATTTTGTGTTTAAGTACTATAAGTGTTGCGTTAAATTTCTATGATTACTATTTTTTCAATTACTAATTTATCTACTTAAGTTATATTATTTGTTTTATGAGAAAACTTATCAGAAAATCTATTTTATGTGCCATAGTACTGATTGCAGGTGCAACTGCATCGGCACAGACCAGGCACACGTTTGCCAATCCGCTGGACCTGCTGGTTGGCAATGAGCGCGCCATACGCGGCGGAGAGCCTATAGTCCTGATTTTTCAGGATGACTACTACCTGTTCGTATCGCACAGGCGCGGCTACTGGTATTCACCCGATTTCCGGAACTGGACCTATGTGGATGCCCCTAACTATCCGGGCGGTGTGGTATCGGTGGTGGAGATGGACGGACAGCTTATAGGCTGTTCGATGAACAACCGCAACGTTTACCGCTGCCTTGATGCCAAGAAAGGAGTGTGGGAGAGATGCGGCGAATTTTCAAGTGACCGTTATGGCGATGCCAACTTGTTCGTCGATGACGACGGCCGCCTCTATATGTATTTCGGCTGGTCGCAAATAATGCCGTTCCAGGTGGTGGAGTTGGATAAGACCACCTTCAAGGAGATAGGTGAACCAAAGCCCCTGTTCTGGAGTGATATAAAGAACCACGGATTCGAGGTGCGCAAACCCGAGGATGTAATCTATTCCATATTCGGCGGACGCCGTGAATACGGTCCTGAAGAGCTGCCCTGGATCGAGGGTCCTTATATGATCAAGCATAACGGCAAATACTATTTACAGTATGCCGCCATCGGACTTGAGTTCATATCTTATTCACATGGTATATATGTGTCGGACAGCCCAATGGGACCGTTTACTTACAGTGAACACAACCCGCTTACATTCAAGACCAGCGGCTTTCAGGTGGGCGCCGGACACGGCAGCACTTTCCGTGACAAAAAGGGAAATTGGTGGACCATCTGTATGATTCCCGCGCAATACGGCGAGGGCGGACGCGGCTCGGAACTGGCCATCTATCCCACTGCAATCGATGCTCAGGGCGTTATGTATTCAAATACCGCTTTTGGCGACTATCCGCAGTATTATCCCGATGAGCGTAAGGTGGGTGGTGCCGATAACTATGTGGACTGGAAACTTCTGTCCGTAAATAAGAGGGCAATGGTTTCATCGACACACGAAAATTACGTTCCTGCAAATGCACTTGATGAGGACTTTAAAACCTGCTGGGCGGCTGCTACGGGCGATGCCGGCGAGTTCTTTACAGTCGATCTCGGCGGCCAGGCCACAATCAATGCCATTCAGCTCAACTGGGACCACATAGGCGCTCAGCGTGCTGCCGGCGGCGGTATGGGTGGCGGTATGGCCGGCGGCGCTGCTGCAGCCGGACCGCAGACCGAGCAGCTCTACCAGTGCTATGAGGTATTCGTATCGGACAACAACTCAAACTGGACAAAGATTATCAGCAAACCGCAGAACAAGCTTGAGCTGAAGCACGATTATAACGAACTTGCAACGCCGGTCAAAGCCCGTTATGTAAAGGTGGTCAATATTGCTACATACGATAATGCCAAGTTCTCCATCAAAGATTTGCGCGTATTCGGTACCACTCCCAACATGAAGACTCAGAAGGTCACCAAGTTTATGGCTGTGCGTAATCCTCAGGACCGTCGCGAGGCAGATGTGATATGGGAACCGGTTCCCGGTGCCGACGGTTATGTTATACGTTACGGCATTGAGAAGGATAAACTGTATAACAGCTATATAGTATATGGTAAGAACAGCCTTTATATGCACAGTCTGAACACAGCGCCCGAATATTTCTTCGAGGTTGAAGCATTCAGCAGCGGGCTTGATATCTATCGCGAAAATCCGCTTGAAACGATCGGTCTGGGTGCCGAGATACAGCTTGCCAAACGGGGAACCGGAGCAGGCGGTGCTTCCGGCTATCGTCAGACTGCCGATACCAAGATACTGATGCTTAAAGAGGGACAGGACGAGTACGTATTTGAAGATCTCGATCCGGGCAACTGGGTCTTGAATCACTCATACGGCCCCGTGCTATGGTCTGGTCAACTTACTGAGAATGAGCTTATTTCTACCGAAGCCAATCCCAAGCCTACCGTGACATCCAAATTGACACTGTTGGGTGAGGGTACACGCACTACCGGAGTGCTGGAGATGCAGATCATACCGGGCAGGGAGAAGGGCAGGATGGTTATACTTCGCAAGTGATTTTACAATCCGAATTCATTCCTTGAATTCAAAATAAAACAGAACAGAACAACCTTGCTTACAAGTTCAGTAAGCAGGGTTGTTTTTTAAAAACAAGGAGTCAGACCGTCCCGGCCTGACTCCTTGCCCCTTAATTAACCTTAAATCTATGAAAAAATGAAAGTCTATCTTTTTTAGCTATGCGTTTTTTTATTTGTTTACGCGGTTTTTAATGTATTCCATTGGTATGGTGCCTATTGCTACTTCGTTCTGTGTTGTTACCAGCACGTTACTGAACTTTTCGAAATACTCCATTTTGATATCCTCAATTTTGGCTGTCTTCTTATCTTCATTCATATTCTCTTTACGGCAAATGCTCTCAATGTCGTTAAGCATCTTCTGATACATGGGTATAAACTGAAGTGCGTCAGCCTGATTGAGCTCAGCCACTATGTCGGCTACGGTAGCCGGATTTTCATTAACATTTTGAGCGTTAGCTCCAACTCCTATAAACAGTGCTGCAACGGCAGCGATAATTGTCTTTTTCATAACTCTTAATTTTAAATTGTTTTCTTTGTATAATACTTTTTTGTTTGCAAACATCATTTCTTATTGGTGTTCGTGAATAAGAGTATAAAANNATTTTTTTTATTTTAACAAAACGATTAACCAAAACTAAGTCTATAAATTTAAATCAAATATCCGATAATCAATAAAATAAGTAAATTTTACCGGCTTGGTTCATTTATTTGAAATTAACATAAAAACAATCTAAATCTGATGTATAATGATTCGGTAAATCGAATTTTATTCCGTCTATACCATTAAAAACATCTACCCTTATTGATAAGAAAAAGTCAAATTGAAGAGATATGACTATATTTGCACTGTTTTAAAACAACATACAACCCTATGAGTAAACTCAGATTTGATGTGGTCCGGGGAGCTTTCAAGAAGAAAGCGGTTAAGGTAGAGACACCCGAGGGGAGAATTTCCGATTATTTTGGAGAATTGGTCTTCAACCGCGACAAAATGAACAGGTATCTGGATGCAGATACTTTCAATTCACTTGTTAACTGTATTGATAACGGCGCTCATCTTGACCGTAAAACTGCCGATGAGGTAGCCGCCGGAATGAAGACCTGGGCCCTGGAGCATGGAGTGACACATACAACCCACTGGTTTCAACCGTTGACCGATGGAACAGCCGAGAAGCATGACTCCTTTATGGAGTATGACGGCAAGGGCGGTATGATAGAGACTTTTGACGGTAAGGCTCTGGTACAACAGGAGCCCGATGCCTCATCGTTCCCGAACGGCGGCATACGCGCCACATTCGAGGCTCGCGGATATACAGCCTGGGATCCTACATCGCCTGTCTTCATTCAGGATGATACGCTTTGCATACCTACCATATTCATATCATACACGGGCGAGGCGCTTGATTACAAGACACCGCTTAAGAAGGCCATAAAAGCTGTCAACGATGCGGCACTTCCCATATGCCGTATGTTTGACCCCAAGGTTAATAAGGTCTTTACATATCTTGGATGGGAACAGGAGTATTTTCTGGTTGACGAGGATCTTTATGCCGCCCGTCCGGATCTGATGCTTACGGGCCGTACGCTTATGGGACATGCTTCATCCAAGAACCAGCAACTTAACGACCACTATTTCGGAGCCATACCTTCAAGGGTCGCCGCTTTTATGCGGGATATAGAGATAGCAGGTTATAAGCTTGGCATTCCGCTTAAGACCCGCCATAACGAGGTGGCTCCCAATCAGTTTGAACTGGCGCCCATATACGGTGAGGCCAATCTGGCCAACGACCAGAACCAGCTTATGATGAATGTGATGAATATGATAGCCCGCAAACACGGATTTGTGGTGCTATTCCACGAAAAGCCGTTTGACGGCATTAACGGCTCCGGCAAGCATAATAACTGGTCGCTAGGTACCGATACTGGCACCCAGTTGCTTGCTCCCGGTAAGGATGCCATAGGAAACCTGCAATTCATTACATTCTTTGTGAACGTGCTGGCGGCTGTACAGAAGCACAATGATCTGCTTAAAGCCTCTGTGGCAAGCGCTGCCAACGCTCATCGTCTGGGCGTCAATGAGGCTCCTCCCGCCATAGTATCGGCCTTTTTGGGTCGCACCATGTCCGATGTTCTAAGAAAACTGCTTGAGTTACCATCGGATACGCCTATAGAGATAGCAGGCGATAAGGGACAGTCATTCGGGTTGGTAGAGATTCCGGAAATATTTGTTGACAATACCGACCGCAACCGCACCTCGCCATTTGCTTTTACCGGAAACCGTTTCGAGTTCCGTGCCGTAGGTTCAAGTGCCAACTGCGCCGGTGCCATAACCACCCTTAACGCGGC
>DDLZ01000120.1:0-5295 GCA_002340405.1 Bacteroidales bacterium UBA2559 | reverse complement strand
TATGCACGCAATGAGGTCAAGTGGGAAATCTACACCAAGAAAATACAGATTGAATCCCGCGTGATGGGCCGTATGGCAATCAACCATATTATTCCGGCTGCATTGACCTACCAGAGAAGGCTGCTCAAGCAGATATCGCTTATGAAAGATGTCTTTGATGACTCATATAAAACCATGGCCGGAGTTGAGATAGGCCTTGTCAGAGAGATATCTTCATTGGTCACCGAGATAAACAGCCGGGTTGATGCTATGGTCGAGGCCAGAAAGAGGGCTAATAACATTGAGGACAAATATAAGCAGGCCAAGGCATACCACGGTGTAGCCGAAGCTGTCCTGGAATTGCGTACACCTATAGATAAACTAGAAGAAATAGTGGATAACGATATCTGGCCGCTGCCCAAATATCGGGAACTGTTGTTTATAAATTAATCCATAGGATATATTACGCCCCATTTTTTGCGAAGGTCATCCATGACTTTCATTATGTCAAGTATCTCCTGATGCGGCATATAGGGTGATTCCAGCAAACCTTTACCAATAGCATCTTTGCTGGCCAGAACCTGATACTCGTAACCGGTAATCTGGCCGGCAGGTTTGTCAAAAACGGCTATAGGCTTGTAGTCATTATAGACCGTGATACGCTCCGGACAGTTGATATTGTCCACGATCAGGTAGCCCTCCGTACCGCATATCTGACCCAGTCGGCCGCACAGGCATAATGCGCTGGACTGGATATTGGCAATTCGCCCGTCACGGTATGACCAGCTTATTGAGTTGTGCATATCCATTCCGGTACTGCTTTTGATACAGTTCGATGTCTCGTCAACAATATCGGCCCCAAAATACATGCGACAAAAGTTGATACTGTAAACTCCCAGATCAAGGAGGGCGCCTCCGCACAGTTCAGGGCAAAGAATCCGCTCCTTAAATTCCATCATATAGCATAGACTGGCATTAAGCAGGCGGGGTTCTCCTATGGCTCCGCTCTCCAACAGTTCCTTTACTTTAAAGGAGAGCGGCATATAGCGGGTCCAGATAGCCTCGGTAATGAAAACACCCTTTTTATGTGCCAGATTGAGCAGGGCATCGGCCTCACGGGCATTGGCGGTAAAAGCCTTTTCACAGAGTACGGGTTTACCGGCGTTGACAGCCAGACTGCTATGTTCAAAATGGTGGGAGTGGGGAGTGGCAACATAAACAAGTTCCACCTCGGGGTCCTCAACCAGCTCCTTGTACGAGCCGTAGGCTTTTTGGAAATTCCAACGGCGTGCAAACTCCCGGGCGCGCCCAAGGTCACGTGCCGCAATAGCATATTTCATTGTGCTGTCCAGGCCGGTCAGCGTCTCGGCCATCTTATCGGCAATCCATCCGGCCCCTATAATACCAATCTTCATATTATATTTTGTTTTAATTTCAAAAGCATAATCAACCTACGAATATAGTGATGTTTTACAAATCCGGATTGGTTTTGTATGATGAAAATATTATTTTTGTAATGATACGAACAGATCACCACTCATACCGGTATTTTTGCAGGAGCTTTCAATTTTAGAATAGATGAATGTTAATGCTGTTGCTTACCGCGAAGATGACTCAGGTGAAATAAAATTTTGGCATTATGGATAGAAAAAAGATTGTTGTGTTGAGCGGTTCTGGAATCAGTGCCGAAAGCGGAATATCAACATTCCGCGGAGGAAATGGTCTTTGGGATAATGAACCGATAGAAGAGGTGGCAACCATCGAAGGCTGGTACCGTAACCCCGAACGTGTGCTCCGGTTCTATAATGAAAGGCGTGCGCAGCTTAAAACCGTAAAACCCAATGAGGCACACATTATACTTGCCGAAATGGAGAAGGATTTTGAGGTCTGCGTCATAACGCAGAATGTTGATGATTTGCATGAGCGTGCGGGAAGTACCGATATAATCCATCTGCACGGCGAATTGACCAAAGTCAGACCTGAAGATACCTACAGTGAGATGGATCGCTGGAGTGAGCGATACGTCAAAGACATAGGTTATGAACCGGTACATATAGGTGACAAGGGAGGTCCCCACAACACCCAGCTCAGACCGCATATCGTATGGTTTGGGGAGCAGGTCCCGAATCTGTATAAAGCCTCTTTAGCGGTAAGCAAAGCCGATATCCTGCTTATAATTGGCACCTCTATGCAGGTCTATCCGGCTGCCGGGCTTTACCAATACGCTCCCTCAGGCTGCACCATCTATATGGTCGATCCGGACGAGGCGGCCACTGCTCATGTCAGTAGGGTGATACATATAAAAGATGTTGCTACTTCAGGGATGCGGCGTTTTCGCGAAATGGTAATGAAGTAAGTTTACCTTATTATACAAGGTAATATATTTTATATGACGGAATTTGATTATGGCGCCGGCAAAGCGCTATATATTGAGTCTGATAACAATTTGGAGATTTAAATCGGGAATAAAACGTTTTTTGCATGATATTTGCGGAACTTGTTTTTTTGTGTAATTTTGCATCCGGAAAGATGCCAGAGTGATCGAATGGACCGGACTCGAAATCCGGCGTACGGCTTGCCGTACCGTGGGTTTGAATCCCACTCTTTCCGCAAGAAGAAGAAAGGAGGCCCGGGAGCCTCCTTTCCGTATGAAAACGGGTGTTATCCCGTTGTCTTGGAAAAGTTATATCTCCTGAACGATTTGGTTAGCAAGTTCAGTCTTGTCGGGCCTGATGATTACTCTTGAAAATTCGGACCTTGAGTCTGCAAAAGCATACATATACTCAACCGAAATATCGGCGGCTGCAAGCCGTTCCAGGACATTTGCCATAGCGCCGGGGTAATCACCGCATTCCAAATAGACCACCTGAGTCATTGTCACGGCATATGAGTTAGCCTTTATCAGATTGAATGCACGGTCAATCTGAGCCCTTTCAACTATAATTCTTGCAATCCCGAAATCCTCTGTTTCGGATACGGTAAATGCCTTCATGTTGATATTCGCATTGCCAAGCAGTCTGGCTATCTCGGCAAATTTGCCCTTTTTGTTTTCAAGGAAAACGGAAATCTGTCTAATAAGCATAATTGCGGTCTTTAAGGGTTACTAATTGAATTTACGATAATCAATCGCTCGTTTGGCTTTGCCTGTAGAGCGCTCGATGGTGTTAGGCTGTACAATCTTAATGTTGGGCTGTATGCCTATTACACTCTGAATTCTGGAGATTAGACGCTGACGCAGGCGTACTAATTCATTCACTTGGTCAGTATAAAATTCAGGTTTGACTTCAACCTGAATATCAAAAGTATCGGTGTTGTTAATACGACCGACCTCAATGAGGAAGTAGGGCTCGTATTCAGGAAATTCCAGTAGAATCGACTCAACCTGTGAGGGGAACACATTGACGCCGCGGATTATCATCATATCATCGCTGCGGCCCAAAATCTTACCCATCCGCACTGCGGTGCGTCCGCATTCGCACTTGTCATAATCAAGATAGGTGAGGTCGCGGGTCCGGTAGCGTATCATAGGCATGCCCCATTTGTCAAGAGTGGTGAAGACCAATTCGCCTTCCTGTCCCGTTTCGACCGTCCGGAGGGTCACAGGGTCAATTATTTCAGGATAATAGAGGTCCTCCCACAGATGTGTGCCGTTCTGGCATTTACATTCGCCGCCTACGCCGGGGCCGCTTATTTCGGTAAGTCCGTAAATGTCATAAGCCTTTATATTGAGTTTCTCTTCAAGCTCCCTGCGCATGGCATTTGTCCATGGCTCAGCGCCGAAAATCCCGACCTTGAGCTTCAGGCTCTTAATGTTGATTCCCTGTTTACGTATCTCTTCGGCCATATAAAGGGCGTATGATGGGGTGCAGGCAACTGCCGTACTTCCAAAATCTTCCATCAGCTGTATCTGCTTTCGGGTATTTCCGCTGCTGGTGGGAATGACCGTACCGCCTATCTTCTGAACGCCGTCATGTGCTCCCAAACCTCCGGTGAACAGGCCGTATCCGTATGAAATCTGTATCATGTCGTCTCTGCCCAGTCCGAAAGCTGTAAGGCAGCGTGCCACCGCTTCGGACCAATTGTCCAGATCCTTAGCCGTGTATCCCACTACTATGGGTTTGCCCGTTGTACCCGATGATGCGTGCAGTCTCAGTATCTCGTTCATGGGTACGCAAATCATCCCGAAAGGATAGTTGTCCCTCAGGTCCTGTTTTTCCGTAAACGGCATTTTAACTATGTCATCAATGGTCCTAATATCGTCAGGATGTACTCCGTGCTCATCGAATCTCTTTTTGTAGAAGGGCGAATTCCGATAAGCGTGAGCTACGATTTTTTTAAGTTTTTCACCTTGAAGTTCACGCATTTCATCGCGTGACATACATTCAAATTTTTGATTCCAAATCATCGTATTAAAAAAAGGTCTGTTCTTCCAGGTGCAAAATAAGAGAATATTTGTGGTAACTTTGCAGTCCGAGTGAAAAAAATGTCGTTTGGTGATGGAAAAAGAGGTATTCATTCTGGGAATTGAGTCTTCCTGTGACGACACTGCGGCTGCCGTTATGAAAAACGGTGAGTTGCTGTCAAACGTTACGGCCGGTCAGAAAGTTCATGAGGAGTATGGCGGGGTGGTGCCGGAACTGGCTTCCAGAGCACATCAGCAGAATATTGTACCGGTAGTCGATACCGCCCTGAAGAGAGCCGGTATAGATGCCGGACAGTTGAGCGCCGTTGCATTTACCCGCGGTCCCGGTCTTATGGGCTCGTTGCTTGTGGGAGTCTCTTTTGCCAAAGGGCTTGCCCGTTCTCTCAACATTCCCATGATTGAGTGTGACCATCTTCAGGCCCATATTTTGGCTCATTTCATAAAACAGCCGGGTGAAATCCGTGAGACCCCCGAATTTCCGTTTCTATGCCTGCTTGTATCGGGTGGTAATACCCAGATAGTCAGAGTAGATTCCTATAAAAGGATGCAAATCCTTGGACAGACCATTGACGATGCGGCGGGCGAGGCTATGGATAAATGTTCGAAGGTTATGGGGTTCGGATATCCCGGCGGTCCCGTAATAGACCGTCTTGCGCGTCAGGGGAACCCCAAAGCATTCAAATTCAACAAACCCCATATTGCAGGATATGATTACAGTTTCAGCGGGCTTAAGACCTCATTCCTTTACAACCTGCGTGACTGGATTAAGGATGACCCCGATTTCATCGAAAAAAACAAAGAGGATCTGTGCGCTTCACTCGAAAAGACGATAGTCGATATCCTTATGAAAAAATTGCGTCTTGCCGCTAAGGATACCGGCATCAGACAGGTGG
>DDLZ01000135.1 GCA_002340405.1 Bacteroidales bacterium UBA2559 | reverse complement strand
TTGATGTCTTGGGCTGATTTTTTGCACCTTACGTTTACGGGAACATATCAACGGGTTTTTAGCATTTTTCCCGAAAACGAACGTTCAAGGAAACAAATCGACCAACGATTACGCCGGTCTTCTATATGCTTCATATACTACAAAATAAACTGTTATTCAATTAATGATTTCATCATATCGATAAGTTGCTTGTCTGTTTGTTTATATCTCTCAAGGCTTTTATCTTCATCAACAATACCGCCATCCATTACAACATCAGCTTCCGCTTCAACAACAATTGATATGCCATTCTCCACATATACCAGCTTTCTCACATGAGGCATTTTTACATGTACATTGATTGGCTCATGAAAATCACTTATACTGATCTCTGAGTCTGTTATACTAACATTTTTCATTTGCTCGAGTACATCCGATTTGAAGTATTGCTCTGCAAAATTAAAGACACTAAATCTATTTTGAAATTCCAATGTGTTTTTATCGAAATAATAATAAGCCGTCTGGTATGCAATAATATTATCAGTAACCTCATCTACTAAAACATATTGTTTTACCGTATAATCGCCGTCAGGTAGAACGGGGTCTTTTATGGAAATTTGTAAAGCAGATTCAACATCATCCTTTGTATATTTCTGTTCCTCCCAACGTACTCCGTTATTCTTTATACCTGAATTGATTTTTACTAAATCTATCAGCTTGTTATTGAAAACAAATCCAAATGGTACCTTTGCTGAAGTTGATTGTCTAATAATTTTTGATGCATCAACATCGTGATATACCGCACCACTTTGTCCTTTAGTATATGATCTGTCTTGAAGAGGATTTGAATCTCTTGTTGTATTTGGTATATTTGACTCGCTTTCGTTTGTTGTTATGTTCCATATGTTCATATGTGGATAGATACTTACAACAAAAATTAGCATTACCGCGGCACATGCAGCCACAAATATATATTTTCTGAAGTTATTTGTTACATTATGTCTGCGGGTAGATCTTTGTGCCAAGCGATCCATGATCTTCTCATGTAAAGTTTCATCAACGGACAAATTATCCATATAATTCTTGTAATCTTTCATAACAGCTCCTCCTCAATGAATGATTTTAGTTTATGACGTGCTCGGGTGAGCAAACTTCTGACAGTAGATTCCTTTTGTTCTGTAATCTCTGCAATTTCCTTTGTTGTATATCCTTCATAATAGAATAAATGAATCACAATTCTGTATTTTGCAGGCAAAGACAGGATTGCTTCCATCAGATAGTTCTGTTCTTCTGTCTGTGCCGGATAAGACTCAAGTAGAGGCACTGTTTTCTTCCACCAACTTGATCGCAAGCGACTTTTGCAAAGGTTAACGGTTACCCGAATAAGCCATGCAATTTCGTGTTCCGGAGATTGAAAAATCGGGCATTTCTCAATTACCTTGACAAATACATCCTGTACTATTTCTTCTGCATCAGCTTTGTTCCCAATGATAGCAATAGCAGTTCTATATAGCCTGTTTTCATATTTTAATACAAATTCCTCCATACAATCCTCCGGCCGGAAGGATAGATCAAGCATCTGCTCACCTCCTCACCCTATATACGCATGAAAGGCATAAAATGCTGCAAGGCGTAAAAAATTTTTAATACCGATAATAATAGCAGAAGAACCTTCATAGTTATGTGGCGTTTCAGGCTTGATAAAACTTATAGTTGCCGCATTTTCAAAGCGGGATTAACCATATTTGTTCCTATTTTGCTCAAAAATGAAGACCTGCCACCGGAAAGCAGGTCTCAGAGATTATTTAACTTCAATATCCTTTGCCGCAGTTAATTCATCAGGAGAGAAATTCCTCTTGTAATTAATCATAGGCAGCATTTTTACGGTTATAGTGTATTTTCCCGGCACAACTTTATTTCTGTCATTGTCTTTACAGTCCCAAGTGTATGAAAATGAGAGTTTTTCACCCTTCTTTAATTTATGATGGGAAATTGCCGGCATATATATTTCAGCGCCATAGAATCTGCTAAAGATCTCATCGCCTTCACAATCGGCGATAATGATATCAAATTCGCGTCCCCAATCGAAATCAAGCTTCAGATCTTCCTGCGAGATATTGCAAAGGTAAGCAGTAAGCAAGACTTCATCACCTTCTCGCTTGATATCCAGTTCAGTGCTGAATAACCCTGTTCTTATCTTTTTAGATTCTTTATTTTTTCTTGCCTCTTCCAATAACTCGGGACTGGGTTTCATTGTACCCGACGGTTCAATACTTAACGTACTGCCATCCTGTTCGATATAAGAATCAAATTTAAATACAATCCCTTTTCCTTGAGTCTCTCCAGTCTCAGTATTTTTATCAGATAGACTCGAAGGCCAAAGAGGATTGCCTTTCAAAATCTCCTCCACTTCTTCAAAGCCTGTTTGGAAGGCATAGTTGTAGCGGGGTGGCAGCGCAAAGACGTATACGGAATTGCTGCCCAGTTTACTCGGACCAATAGGTGCTGCGCTAACATAAAAATCTCCCTTCTGTAAGGCGTTCCACTGCTCAAGCGTGAAAACCATAATAGGGATGTCCTGGCGTGGAGCTTCCTGAGTCCAATCCGGGTGCCGTATCAAAAGCTGCGGGCCTGTTTCGGAAAGTTCCCCATTGTTTGTTCCTTTCCATTGTTCCTCAGCTATTAAATACCCTTTCCAGGTTTCCGGCAGGTAGAATCGAAAGCCATAGCGGGTATTTTCATAGACAACAGGACCACGCTGCATGTATTCGCCAATCGTCACACCGCTGATAAGCCAGCGATCGTTTACCTTCTGCACATCAATCGTGGCCGGACGCTTGGCTGCAGCTCCGCCGTTTACAAGTTCAACGCTTGTAATCTCGATAATCTCCCCGTATACTGTGTATTGGTTTTTATCGACTATTTCCATTCTCAGTATATCGATGCGGTCGGGCCATGGGCTGGAAACCACGTGTCCGGGTGCGCTTTGCGGATCAGCCTGCCATTTTTGCAGCAGCTCAGGCGTCACATAACCGCTGTAATTTTCTTCAATGCTTGTGCCCACCACATCTTTAGGGGCCGAGAGGGAGACCTTCTGGAGCGTTTTCCCGAAGGCTTCTACCAACGCCCGGACGTCCTGCTGATCCTGTTCAAGATCATCCTTTTTGGCGGGCAAAGGCTCGAGGTTGAATCGAATAATGGTTAGGATATCTGTATTCTGCGGCCCGCCTTCCTGTTGGCACAGCACGGAGATTATAATTTCTTCTCCATTTATGGTCTTTTTATAAAACCGCTTCATGCCAAGGGCATCCGTAAGCTCCCAGCCATTATTAAGTAGCATATTACTGTAATCCTGAATGATCTCGTCTGGAGCCCTACCAGTCAAATAAATGATATTCCCGTACGTTTTTGCATTCTGCGGAACCGGAATCTCGTTGTAAAACAGTTTATTTATTTCCTGATGTGAACTGCTGTTGTTATACAAATCCATTATGATTCCGAGGTTTTCCGCGTTTAATTCAAGCGAAAGGGCTGCGGGCTCGCAGCGCAGTTTTACCAACATAGGTGCAGCGTTTGGACTGGTAGAACTTGCAATAAGTGAAAACCCTTGTGCATCCTCGATAGGAAAGCTAACAATATACAGGCCGGAGCCGATATCTTTGTAATAGTAGGAGTCCCGAATGTCCGGGTAG
>DDLZ01000091.1 GCA_002340405.1 Bacteroidales bacterium UBA2559 | reverse complement strand
AATTTTGTAAATCCACAAAATATACTACATTACTTTAATTAAACGATGGATAATAAGAAAATGAAAGACCTTAATAATAAAGGTAAAAATCCTGCTAATCAGGAAAATATAGAAAATTCTGCCTACATTGAAACTAATAATAAAAGAAAAGAGCGTAAGTTTCAAAATTTTATCAAAGAAAAGCTTCTAGACAGATTTACACTGAGTGACGATGCAGCATCACAAGATGAGATTAACGCCAATGTACACAAAGGCATAATGATAAAGGGCAGTAATCTCTGGGTGCTTATATTTGCCATCTTTATAGCATCTTTAGGATTAAACATCAATTCCACAGCCGTTATAATAGGTGCCATGCTTATATCGCCTCTGATGGGTCCTATCATAGGTGTAGGTTATTCTATGGGTGTTTACGACTTCAATCTGCTTAAAGAATCCTTCCGTAACTTCCTTATAATGGTTATTGTGAGTTTGATCACATCGGCCATTTTCTTCACATTGCCGCTGATAAGTTTCGACCAAAGTGAACTTCTAGCTCGAACACAACCTACAACCTACGATATTTTGATTGCATTTTTTGGTGGTCTTGCCGGTATGGTAGCACAGACTCGTAAAGATCGTACAGGCACTGTTATTCCGGGCGTAGCAATTGCTACTGCACTGATGCCTCCGCTTTGTACTGTAGGTTATGGACTGGCTACAATGCAGTTGCGTTTCATTCTGGGAGCCTTATATCTCTTTACCATTAATAGCATATTCATAGCTCTGGCGGCGTTCATGATTACCCGTATAATGAAATTCAATATAGTTTTAGAGATTGATTCTATACGAAAAAGAAATCTGAACCGCCTTATGATAGCTATAATTGTTTTTACTACTATCCCTAGTGTCATCATTGCTATATCCATAATAAAGCGCTCATCATTTGATTCCAACTACAGGTATTTTGTTGAGCAGGCATTTGATTTTGAAAAAACAATTGTGGTTGAATCATCGGCACAATACTATCCTCTATATCGTAAAAAACCATCATCAATCGAGGTGCGTCTGTTTGGTGAGCCGCTGTCCGATGATGTAATAAATAACCTGAAAAATCAGATGTCCGGCGTTTATCATCTGCCTAGGACTGATCTGATAGTCCGGCAATCTGATCATAATGATAGCGGAATAGCAATAACGGCGCTGCAGAGCAGTTATACGGATCTTATAAATGAAAAGAACAGGCAGATTTCGCATCTGCAGGAACAGTTGTCCTCTATACGTACCATTGATACGCTTGCCGTCAGTGCCATGACCCGTGAATTAGGTATCTTTGTACCACAAATTGAAGGTATGTCTCTGTCACGTCACGTTTCGTTCAACATAGACGGAGCTCCTAAGGATACAATTTTTATATGTATCCTGTCGTTCCAGGAGGATGCTGTTAGTGAAAAGGCTCCTGATATGGATTTGATAAGACATTGGCTTATCAACCGCACGGGAACCGACAATATAAAAATTCTTGTAGAACAGAGTCTTTAAAAGCTGCCGAATAGTATGATTTACCCTGATAATTTTGAAGAAAAAATAGGTTTTGATGAGATAAGGCAGATGCTCTCCAAACGGTGCATCTGTAATCTCGGAATGCAACTTGTAGAAGAGATGCACTTCATGACAGATTTTCAGGGTATCGAGACAGCTCAGGACCAAACAATGGAATTTGTCGGGATCCTGACCGAAGAGAAGCCTTTCCCTGACGAGAACTATCATGACCTGCATGAGGCATTAGCCCGTATCAAAGTAATAGGCACATGGCTGGATGAAGCCGAACTTCTCAACTTGTGGCGGTCACTTGAAACCATAAGCGACATTGTGGAATTTTTGAACAAAGAGGAGAACCGGGGTCTCTACCCTAACCTGACCGAATTGGCATCAAGTGTAACCCTCTTCCCCGAAATAACCCGAGAGATAAGTCGTATCCTTACCAAATTCGGTAAGCTCAAAGACAACGCTTCGCCTGACCTTTATCGTATCAGAATGGATCTGGCAAACACCTCATTCAGCATTTCACGTATTCTTAATACTATTCTTAAGCAGGCTCAGGCTGACGGACTTGTTGAGAAGGATACAGCTCCTGCCATGCGTGACGGCCGCTTAGTGCTGCCTGTGGCCCCTGCTCTAAAACGTAAGATAAAAGGTATTGTACATGACGAATCGGCATCGGGTAAGACTGTTTTCATTGAACCCGAGGAGGTCGTCGAAGCAAACAACCGCATACGCAGCCTTGAGGCCGATGAAAAGCGTGAAGTAATAAAGATCCTGACAGCATTTACCGACAAGATACGTCCCCACATAGGCTCCATAACCGAGTCGTATGCTTTTATGGCCAAAATTGACTTTATCCGCGCCAAAGCGCGTCTGGCAATCGATTTTGATGCCTGTAAACCGGTACTTGAGCGCAAATCAACAGTGGACTGGGTTCAAGCAGAACATCCGCTCTTGAAGATATCTCTGGCCAAACATGATAAGAAGATAGTGCCGCTTGATATTGAGCTGGATGCCAAAAACAGCATACTGCTTATTTCAGGTCCCAACGCGGGTGGAAAGTCTGTCTGCTTGAAGACCGTGGGACTGCTTCAATATATGCTGCAATGCGGCATACCTGTTCCAATGCGCCCCAACAGCCATGCCGGAATATTCAAGAGTATCTTCATCGATATAGGCGATGAGCAGAGTATAGACGACGACCTGTCAACCTATTCAAGCCATCTGCTCAATATGAAAAACATGATGAAAAACGCCGATAACCGCAGTCTGATCCTGATTGACGAATTGGGGAGCGGTACCGAGCCCAACATAGGCGGAGCCATTGCCGAGGCCGTACTGATGCGTTTCAACCGCAATCGCGTGTTCGGTGTCATCACCACCCATTATCAGAATCTGAAACATTTTGCCGATGGCAGCAGCGGCATACGGAACGGCGCCATGCTCTACGACCGCCATCTTATGCAACCGCTCTACATACTGCAGATAGGTAATCCCGGCAGTTCGTTTGCCGTGGAGATAGCCCGCAAGATAGGTCTGCCCGAAGATGTCATTGAAGATGCATCACAGATTGTGGGGCGTGACTATATAAATGCCGACAAGTATCTTCAGGATATTGTTCGCGACAAACGCTACTGGGAGAATAAACGCCAGAGCGTCCATACTCTTGAAAAACAGCTGGATAAGCAGATTGAACAGTATCGCACCGAGTTGGAGTCGCTTCAAAAAGAGCGTAAGTCAATCATTAACGAGGCAAAGGAGAAGGCAGATCAACTTATCAGTGGCTCCAATGCTGTAATTGAAAATACGATACGCGCCATTAAAGAATCTCAGGCCGAAAAGGAGCAGACACGCATTGCCCGACAAAAACTGACCGATTACAGAGATAATCTGGATGAAGATCAAACAGCCGGTGAAAAAGAACTCAAGATTCAACGTGAAATGGAGCGTATCTCTCAGAGCCAGGAACGTCGCCGCAAACGCAAACTTGAAAAGGAGAGTGAAACTGTCGATTCAGCAGAATTAGAGCAATCTATAAAAGATAAGACTCCCAAAGCAACGGGAACAAGCCATATTTTTAAAGTCGGTGACACTGTTCGGCTGAAGGGTCAGACATCGGTCGGTGAAGTGGTCTCTGTTAAACGAAACGATGTAACGGTGATATTCGGACAAATTTCCAGTACTGTAAAATCCAGTCGATTAGAACCCGCAAAGGCCGTTAAAACACCCCGTGAGACTCGTGTGAACACCTTTATAAGCCAACAGACTCACGACGATATTTACAATCGCAAACTGGCATTCCAGCCTGAAATTGATGTACGCGGCATGCGCGGCGATGAGGCTGTTCAAACGGTGATGCACTATATCGATGACGCCACTCTGATTGGCATGAGCAAAGTGCGCATACTGCACGGTACGGGCAACGGCATACTGAGAAATTTGATTAGGCAGTATCTGCATACTGTCCCCGCCGTTGCAAAGTATTATGACGAGCATGTACAATTCGGCGGCCATGGTATAACAGTCGTGGAATTAGGCTAAACAGATTATAAAGAGATAGAATATGAAATATGTAGGTCCACATGTATCAGCCGGAGGCGGTCTCTATAATGCCCCTTTAAATGCTGTTGCAGTAGGTGCATCGGCTTTTGCACTCTTTACAAAAAACCAGCGCCAGTGGTTTAGCCCGCCGCTCTCTGCGCAGGATGTTGCTCTGTTCAAAAAGGAGGTTGCAGCAAGCGGTATCGAACCGCGCTTCATATTGCCCCATGACAGCTATCTGATAAATCTAGGCAGTCCCGACCCCGAAGGGCTTAAAAAATCCAGAGATTCATTTATCAATGAGATGAAACGTTGTGAACAACTGGGACTTATTATGCTCAATTTTCATCCCGGCAGTCACCTGAAACAGATAACAGTTGAGGAGTGTCTTGATCGGGTGGCCGAGAGTATCAATATGGCGCTTGAAAAGAGTTCAAATGTAACTGCCATCATTGAGAATACCGCAGGACAAGGGTCGAATGTAGGATTTGCATTTTGGCACCTGAAACGTATCATAGAGGGTGTCAACGACAAGAGTCGCGTTGGGATCTGTATTGATACCTGCCATACATTTGCTGCCGGATACAATTTTAAGGATAACTACGACAATGTCTGGCAGGAGTTCGACGAAGTTGTGGGAATGGAGTGGCTCAGGGCTATCCATTTGAACGACAGTAAAAGAGAGTTAGGTTCGCGCGTGGACCGCCACGACTCCATAGGCAAGGGTTACTTGGGATTGGATTTTTTTAAACGTATCATGCGTGACCCCGCACTGGACAATATGCCGCTCATCATAGAGACGCCTGACGAATCTCTTTGGGCTGCAGAGATAGAGCTTCTCCATTCGTTTGAAGAGCCTTAGTCAATTTGCTTGATAAATTCGGTAGGAGAAACCCCGTAGTACTGTTTAAAGGTGGTTGAGAAATGAGTCTGTGACGAAAAACCTACCGAGTAAGCAATTTGCGAAACATTGTTCTTTTTCTCCTTGAGGAGTTTCATAGCCTGCTGCATCCTTATATTCTGCACGAATTTGGCAGATGGGAATCCGGTAAGCTCTTTTAGTTTGCGATGCAGATGTGTACGGCTGATCCCTATCTCCTTAGCCATCTGTTCAACGTCAAATTCGCTGTTGGAGAGGTTTTTGTTTACCACCTCCATAACGCGTTTCATAAACTGTTCGTCACTTGACATAAACTCAACCGGAGTCACCTTATCTTTTTGCTCCTGTTTACCTGAGAATTTACCCTTCACAATAAGACGGTTAGTTATCAGGTTATTTATAATTGTCTTGAGTTCACGCATGTAGAACGGTTTGGGCAGATAGTAGTCGGCGCCGATTTCCATACCCAGCACTCTGTCTTGCAGCTTGCTCTTGCCGGACAGAAGTATAATTGGAATATGGCTGACAAGAGAATTACCCTTCAGGGCTTTTACAAGCTGAATACCGTCCATTTCGGGCATAACAACATCGGACACTATGATATCGGGCTTATGTGATAGAGTCATCTTAAGCGCTTCACTACCGTTTCGGCAGGTATATACACGGTACGAATGCATCAGGCTCTCCTTTATATAGTTCAGCATAGCATCATCATCATCGACCACAAGCACCTTGATTGAGCTGCCTGAAGAGCGTTTGGATTCCAGTTCCGACAGTTCTATACCTGAACGCTCACGCTCCAGATGTGTACGTGTTACCTCCTCGGACGATACAATCTCCTCGGGTTTTAGATGGCTGTTACCAAGCGGCAAACGGAACGAGAATATGCTTCCCTGAGAGCCGTCGGTTCGATTTTCAGCCTTTATGTCACCGTGATGCATTTTGACTAAAATGCTGCTGTAATTCAATCCTATGCCCATGCCTATCGTCTTTGTAGTAGTATCGTTGTGTGCCCGATAGAAACGGTCGAAAAGCCTGTCGGTATCAACATCATCAAGTCCTTTTCCTGTATCAGATACCGATATCTTGACGTAGTTGTGTAACGGTCCGGCCTCGGAATCGTCAATTCCCACGTCAACGCTCACCTCTATCGCACCTTCGTTTGGCGTATATTTGAATGCGTTTGACAAAAGATTAATCATAACCTTGTCAATACTGTCACGGTCAATCCATACCGGAAGCTCCACAATGGCATGACGGAAATTAAACGCAATAGCACGGTGTTCGGCCGTCTGCATATAGAGTTCAATCGGTCCCATCAGGAAATTGATTATATCGGTTTCAACGAACCGTAACTCCATACTTCCTTCATCATATTTCCGGATGTCAAGCAGTTGATTTATCAGCGAGAGTATCCTGACGGAATTTTTGTGCATCTGCCGAAGCTGCAGCATCTTTTCATTAGGGACGTTGTCATCGCCTAGCATCTCCTCAAGCGGTGAAATAACCATGGTCATGGGAGTGCAGATCTCATGTGCCACATTTATGAATGAATCCAGTCTGGTGGCATTAACCTCCTTCTCCCGCTTGTTCTTTAGCACATATATAACTACGGTCGCAATCGTTATTATCATAATAATGTAGATAACATATGCAAGCATTGAAGCATACCATGGCGGCGCTATCTTTATAAGGAATGTATGCGGTTCCGATACTGAGTCATTCAGGCGTGCCCTTACAGTAAGATGATTATTGCCGTATCCCAGTTTGTAAAAATTTATCCTGTTTACTCCGGCAGGTGTACTGGACCAGTCTTCTCTGTTTTTGTTATCAAGAGTATATTCGTAAATAATATTATTCTCATACCCGAAATTGAGGGTACTGAACTCCATGGTGAATGAGTTGTCCTTGTATGCCAAATTGAGCCTGTCAGTCATGATAAACGGTTTATCCGATATATGCTTACCTCCTGAAGTCATGTCAAAAGTCATACGGCGGTCTTTCAGGTAGAGTCCGGTAATCAGAACTTTGTTCAGTGTCGAACCGCTGCTAATGTGTTCCGGGTCAAAAGTGGTTATTCCGTAGTTGCTTGCAAAATAGACCGCTCCGGTACGACTGTCAAATGCCGAAACATTATTGTAGGCCTTCTCATCGGAAAAAAAGCGGTTCACGGTGTATGTGCCGGGGTCAATGCGATTGAATCCCATTTTCGTGCTTACCCAGATATTACCGCTGTTGTCCTCGACAATACCACGAATATCATCGCTGGTCATATCGTTTTCAACAGTGAACTCCTGGACGAAAGCCCTGTCGATGTCATACATGAAGAGTCCCCGATTAGTCCCGAACCAGATCAGTCCGTTTGAATCGGCCAGTATGGTACGGCAACTCTTTGAGGTTCCGATGACCTTCTTTATATCATTCAATTTAATAAAGACACCTCTCTCTATGTCGAAGCAGTCAATTCCATTTTCGTGTCCTATCCAGAGGCGATTGTGGGTGTCCACGGTCATGGAATAGATCCAAACGTTGGACAACCATTGTCCTTCAATATGTTTGGCAATAGCTGTGTAGTGCGTCACGCTCATATCGGTCGGATCCAGACGGGAAAACCCGTCACCCAATTCGGAAAAATAGATGCGTCCCTGAAGGTCCTCGGCAATGGATGAGATAGAAGCAATCTCATTACGCACTACATTTTCAAGATGACCGCTGCGTTGTCTGAGCAGCGATAGTCCGCCATAGAACAGTCCTACCCATATCCGGTTTTTACTGTCGCTGAACAGCGAATTGGCCAGTGAATTTGGAGAACCTTTCAGAATGATTTTACCGTCAGGAGCCATCTTGGTCAGGGTGTTATTATTATAACCTATCCAGAGGTTCCCGTTATGGTCCACAGTAAGCGCCGTAACTGAGCCTGAGATAGGTTCTCTGTAGTCAGAAAACTGACGGTAACTCAAGCTGTTGCGGGAATCGTTTTCGGTGAACAGCATCAGTTGGGAAAGGAAACAACCCACCCATTTATTACCAACCTTGTCGTTATACATGACACTCACATCCAAATTGTCAAGGATGCGTTCAATAGAACCTGCATCAGGACGTTGCAGTTCATTGGTACTGTGGTTCAAAACGATCAATCCTTTGCCGCGTATTGACAATGACAGGTTGTCCGATTCGTCCATGAACGAATGTGTTATCTCCCATAATTCTTCAGGAGGTGTGATTGATTCCAGATTACCGGTCTTGCTGTGGAACTTGTATAAATGGCGGTTGGTAGTTATATAGATGTCACCTTTGCTATCCATGTGCAAGCCGGTAATATCACGGTTTATAATGTCAGGCATAAACCAGGACTGCTGTTCGGTGGATGGTTCATACCTTATTACACCCAGAGGTGTACCCAACCATATAATACCTGACCGGTCTTCCAGAATGGCACGAAACATTCCGTTAACTCCGGCCTGAGAATTTATTGCAGTCATGTTTTCACCCGTGTCGGGTGAAGCCGGGTCTATCCGATGAATGCCGTAACCCGAAGTCACAACCCATATTTTGCCATCGCTCAACTGAGATAACTGATAAACATAGGGCATGACATTGTCCGACAACTTTACGGTATGGAACGTTTTTTCACCAGGATTCATGTATTGCACTCCTCTGCCGGTCCCGACCCATAATCGTCCGTCATTATCGAGGAAAAGAGATTTTACATAGTTACTGCATAGTGAAAGCGAATCCGAATCATCGTGAAAAAAATGGTAAAAACGGTATCCGTCAAAACGGTTCAGTCCGTTTTCGGTTCCAATCCAGATAAATCCCATACTGTCTTCACAGATAGCATGAAACCTGTTATCCGACATCTGGTCGATGGAATAACTGAGGGAACGTTGTGCCGTGGCAGGAATGGAGAATGCCAATAGCAATAGGATCAGTATTTTAGTTGACTTCCTCATAGACATGGCACAAAATTAAATGTTATTAAGATATGTTCCAAAGGTTTGATTAGGGAATATTTTTTAATGTTATAATTTTTAATCCCGAAAGGTTTTTTATCATACAATAGTCGATTTTCAGGATAGTTTAAGTACCTTTGACAATATTAAAAGATGATACGGAAAACCTAATAAAGCATAGATTTATGAAACTAAAAAGTGTATTACTTACAATCCTGCTCTCAATTTTTGTTGCAGGAACAGCCCAGGCAAAAAAACACTGGGTAGGTACGTGGGCTACTGCCGAACAGCTAGTCGAGCCTCATAACTGTCCTCCCGATCCGGGACTTGGGAACAATTCAATAAGACAGATAGTACAGACCTCTATCAGCGGAAAGGTGGTAAGGGTTAAGTTCTCGAACGAGTTTAGCAACGGCCCCGTGACCATAAATGCTGTAGAGATTGCCAAGGCGAAGACAGCAGGCAGCAGCAGTGATATTTTCGAAGAGACGGAGGTAAGCCTCACTTTTGACGGGAACCCTTCAGTAACCATTCAGCCGGGTCAACTTGTCACATCCGATGAGGTTAAGTTCCCTATGGGTGAACGTGAGAATGTTGCTATAACAATGCATCTGGGCGAGGCTTCATCGACCAATATTACCGGGCATCCCGGTTCACGTACCGATTCATATATAGCATCAGGTCAGACATCGGACTTCAGCAATGCTGTGGTAACGACACACTGGTATATAATCAATGCCATTGAAGTGAAAGCCGAAAAGAAAGCATGCGCTATAGCGGTGCTGGGGAACTCCATTACCGATGGACGCGGTTCGACCACCAATATGCAGAATCGCTGGACCGATAATCTCTCCCGTCGTCTGCTGGCAAACAAAAAGACAAGAAGAGTTTCGGTTTTAAATATGGGATTAGGCGGTAACTGCATCCTTAACGGCGGACT